>DBFWDM010000295.1:0-5660 GCA_048484635.1 Collinsella sp. | reverse complement strand
CTGATGGATCTGGCCAACCAGGCTGGCGGTTTTGTCATTGGCACGGGCGACCTGTCGGAGCTGGCGCTCGGCTGGGCTACCTATAACGGCGACCACATGAGCATGTACGCCGTCAACGCGAGCGTGCCCAAGACGCTTGTGCGCCATCTGGTGCGCTATGCCGCCGATGTCTTTGGCGGGCGTATTGCCGAGGTCTTGCTCGATATCCTCGATACGCCGGTGTCCCCCGAGCTTCTGCCGCCCACGGGCGACGGCGAGATTGCGCAGAGGACCGAGGATTTGGTGGGCCCGTACGAGCTGCACGACTACTTCCTCTACTACCTGCTACGTTTTGGCTTTGAGCCGGGCAAGATCTACCACATGGCGCTCAAGAGCTTTGAGGGCGTCTACGATGTCAAGACCGTCCACACGTGGCTACGTACGTTCTACCGCCGCTTCTTTGCCCAGCAGTTTAAGCGCAGCTGCCTGCCCGATGGTCCCAAGGTGGGATCGGTGACGCTCAGCCCGCGCGGCGATTGGCGTATGCCGAGTGACGCTAGCTCGTGTCTGTGGCTTGCGCAGATCGACGCGCTCAATCCAGTTGACTAAGGTTGGCTAAATTGAACCAATACGGGGGTTGCAAGCGTTACACTTTTGCAATCTGATGGCCCGTATCGCGCGGCGCTCTTGTCGGAGCGCCGCGTTTTTTATATCGAAAGGTGGCACCATGCAGGCATCGCAGCGTCTCGACCGCTTTGGCGCGGAGGTCTTCGCCTCGCTCAACAACAAGCTTCTCGCGCTGAAGGCTCAGGGCAAGACCATTTACAACATGAGCGTGGGCACGCCCGACTTTAAGCCGTACGACCACGTGGTCGAGGCGCTCACGCAGGCAGCCCAAGATCCCGAGATGTGGAAGTATGCCCTGCGCGACCTGCCCGAACTCAAGCAAGCCGTGTGCGATTACTATGAGCGTCGCTTTGGCGTTTCGGGCATTACGCCGTCTATGGTGCAGTCGTGCAACGGCACGCAGGAGGGCGTGGGCCATTTGGGCCTGGCCCTGCTCGATCCGGGTGACACCATTCTGGTTCCCGATCCGTGCTACCCGGTCTTTGAGGCGGGTGCCAAGATCGCCGATGCCAAGCTCGAATACTATCCGCTGGTTGCCGAGCATAATTACCTGCCCTATGTGGCGGGTATCGATCCCGAGGTGGCCGATCGTGCCAAGTATATGATCGTGTCGCTGCCCGCGAACCCGGTCGGCTCGGTGGGTACGCCCGAGGTCTACGAGGAGATTATCGCTTTCGCCCGCGAGCACGACCTGCTCATCGTCCATGACAACGCATACTCCGACATCGTGTTCGACGGCGAGCCGGGCGGCAGCTTCTTGCAGTATCCCGGCGCGCTCGAGGTGGGCGTTGAGTTCTTCTCGCTTTCCAAGTCGTTTAACGTCACCGGTGCCCGCATCGGCTTTTTGGTCGGTCGCGAGGATGTAGTCTCGGCCTTTGCCAAGCTGCGCGGCCAGATCGACTTCGGTATGTTCTTCCCGATCCAGAAGGCCGCCATCGCCTGCCTGAACGGTCCGCGCGATGAGGTCGAGGCGCAGCGTCTGAAGTACCAGGAGCGCCGCGATGCCCTGTGCGACGGTCTTGAGGGCCTGGGCTGGGAGCGTCCCAACGCGCATGGCTCTATGTTTGTGTGGGCCAAGCTTCCCGGTGGTCGCACCGATTCCATGGCGTTTTGCGAGGAGCTCATGGAGAAGGCCGGCGTTGTGGTGACGCCGGGCGCGAGTTTTGGTCCTTCGGGCGAGGGGCACGTGCGCATGGCGCTGGTCCTGCCGCCCGATCAGATCGCTTTGGCTGTCGAGGCCATTCGCGAGGCGGGCCTGTATTAGAAACCTGTTTCGGCCCGTCAATAGCTCGAAACCGATTTCGTGCAGTTATTTTACGAATACTGCAAACAATTTCGGTAAACGGTCGATTTTCGGCTGCGAATAGGGGCATAATCAAAGTCCCGATTGGATGTATTGGGATTACGACAAGCCGCTCGGGTCGTTCCCGGGCGGCTTGTTTGTGGAGAGAGATGGGAGTTTCTAATGGTTAACGAGAAGAAGGTCGCTATTGTCGGCTGCGGTTTCGTCGGTTCGTCTTCGGCGTTCGCTCTGATGCAGAGCGGTCTGTTCTCCGAGATGGTCCTCATCGACGTGGACAAGAACCGCGCCGAGGGTGAGGCTCTGGATATCGCGCACGGCATGACGTTTGCCGAGCCGATGAAGATCTACGCCGGCGATTATTCCGATGTCGCCGACGCCGCCATGATCGTCGTCACCGCTGGCGCTGCCCAGAAGCCCGGTGAGACCCGCCTGGACCTGGCCAACAAGAACGTTAACATCTTTAAGTCCATTATCCCCGAGATTAAGAAGTCCGGCTTCGACGGCATTCTGCTAATCGTCTCCAACCCGGTTGATGTTCTGACCTATGCTGCCATCAAGATGTCCGGCCTGCCCGAGGGCCATGTCATCGGCTCCGGCACCGTGCTCGACACTGGCCGTCTGCAGCAGATGCTTGGTGCCCACGTCGAGGTTGACCCGCGCGATGTCCAGGCCTATGTCATGGGCGAGCACGGCGACTCCGAGTTTGTCGCTTGGTCCAGCGCTCAGGTTGCTGGCGTTCCGCTGAACACCTTCTGCGAGCTTCACGGTCATCTGGAGCACGAGGCTGCCGAGAAGCGTATCGCCGAGGACGTCAAGAACTCCGCCTACACCATCATCGAGAAGAAGCACGCCACCTACTACGGCGTCGCCATGGCCGTCAAGCGCATCTGCACCGCTGTCATGCGCGATGAGCAGACCGTTCTGCCCGTTTCCTCGCTCATGGTGGGCGAGTATGGCCTGTCCGATCTGGCTATCTCCATGCCGACGGTCGTTGGCCGCGACGGCGTCGTCTGCCGCGTCCCCGTGCCGCTGAACGATGACGAGCAGCATGAGCTCACCGCCTCCGCCAAGGCCCTCAAGGACATCATCGACAGCGTCGACTTCTCCTGCTAAATCAAGCTCGCTAGAGCGAAAAGCTACAATGAAGGCGTCCGGGTCCACACGGCCCGGGCGCCTTTTTGGTGCAAAGTAACCTGACCCCAATGCACCATAGTTGATGGGAGGGCCATGTCGGATTCGCCTAATTTTTTGACCTATGCCCAGACAGCGTTTGATCCGTTTGAGGAACGGCCGTTCTGCGCGGTGGATAGCCTGGTCTTTGCGTGGTTGTCCTATTTGCGTTTGCCGGGTGATATGGCGGAGCTGACGAACTGGCAGGGCCTAGACGTACGCGAGCTGCTGCGCGCCGAGTGCTACCAAGACATGATTGGCGACCTGTGGGATCCGGAGGGGAGTCGTGCCCTGTTGGAGGCTGTGGCAGCAAGCCCTCGCTACCGTGGCGTTCGTGTTTGCGGCTATCGTAGCGTGAGTGATGCCGAGACAACGGAGCAGTTTGCGGCCATGACGTTCCGATTTCCGGCGGGGTTTAGCTATCTTGCCTTCCGGGGGACCGACAGCACGATTGTGGGCTGGAAAGAGGACTTTAACATGGCGTTCCGGTGTCCTGTGCCGGCCCAGGAATCCGCGGCGCGTTATGTAGACGAGGCGGCGGATGCGATTGACGGGCCGCTTTTGTGCGGAGGTCATTCCAAGGGTGGAAACCTTGCGGTGTACGGTGCGGCGATGTGCCCCGATGTCGCCCGTGAGCGAATCGAACGGGCGTATTCCCATGATGGTCCGGGCTTCGTCGAGGAGTTTCTGAGCGGCAACGCCTTCGCTGATCTATCCGGTCGAATCGACAAGACGCTACCTCGGTCGTCGATCTTTGGCATGATGTTCGAGACACAGGAGGACTATGCCATCGTTGAGAGCACCGAGTTCAGCCTGCTTCAGCATAATCCCTTTAGCTGGGTGGTTGATGGTCGCGACTTCGTGTACTGTGAGCGCCTGTCCGCCGGTGCTCGATACGTTGATGGCTCCATTCGCGAGATGCTGCTTGCGGTGTCGCCTAACGAGCGCGAGCGTTTTGTAGATGCGTTGTTCTCCGTGCTTGAGGCTACGGGTGCTGAGCGGTTTGCGGATATCGCTGGGAATCTGCGCGAGAGCCTGCCCGTGATGCTCCAGGCTGCGCAAGGCTTTGACAAGGATACGCGACGCTTTGTCTCGCAGACTATCGTTGCGATTCTTAAGTGTGCGCTTCTGCCCAAACGTCCCCAGATCGACATGCCCGCTGCCGGCAAGAGCTTGGCAGAACAGCTCGAGGCTTGGCAGTCCGAGCTCCTGCGCTAACCATTGGTGCAAAGCAACCTGTCCCCGATGCACCAATCTTCGATGCGCCTGGGGCGGGATCGACCGCTATACTGGTTCGTGCCGAAATCGATCTAGAACGGAATGCCGTATATGAAAATCAATCACGCGATTCTGCATATCCTGGACTTTGACTCTGCCGTCAACGTTATGAGCCAGCGCGAGCTCGATATCGAGAGCCGCACCGTGCGTAATTTCGTAACCACGCACCTGCGGCGCGCTCGTACCTCGGCTGATAACAAGCGTGCCACGTTTGCCGAGAACTCCGCATTCGGCGGCGAGCTCAAGGGCTATTTCTTTGGTGAGCGTGAGTTCGTGGATCTGTCTCAGCAGATTGCGGAGTTCATCTCTTCCGAACTTACCAAGGCCGAGAAAGCCGAGTCCACTGACGTGCTTGTGGCGGACTTTGATGACGATGAGGATGCCCGCTGGTTTGCCGTGATGCTGCTGGGCTCCAAGCAGGCTTTTATGCACGAGGTGGGTCGCGAAGAGGGCGAGGTGCGCAACGACATTGCGCGCCACTACGCCATTCTGCCGAATCCCTCGCAAAAGGTGCCGAGCTATGCAATCGTGCGTGCAAGCACCATGGAGATCGGCTATGTGGATAAGAAGCGCAAGATTGCCGGCGAGGATCGCATGCTCATTCCCGATGGCCTGCTGCAGTGCGACACGGGGGTATCGGGCAAGGAGGTCATCGACACCGTGACGCGTGTGGTCGAGGAAGTCGCCGAGGAGCACGGTGCCAACACGGCTGTAGCACTCGCCAAGGTTAAGGCTGCTGTTGCCGAGAAAGTTGAGGATGACGAGGAACTGCCCCCTTGGGATATCGTCGATGAGGTCTTTGAGGACGAGCCGGTTATCAAGGAGAGCGTGCGCGCGGCACTGACTGAGGAGAAGGTGCCTGAGCGTGTGCCCGTGGAGCGCAAGCAGGTCGAACGCGCGGCCGTGCGCAACCACAAGATCCGTACCGACACGGGCATCGAGATCAGCTTCCCGGCCGAGATGGGTTCGAACTCTGAGTACATCGAGTTTGTCAACGAGCCCAACGGCCTCATCTCCATCGAGCTCAAGAACATCGGAAGTATTGAGAATCGATAAACTGCTCTTGGACGTTGCAAAAAACAAAGGCCGAAGCCTTTTGGGACTTCGGCCTTTTTTGTTTTCGGCTTGGTTGCTGACATTGCGCCGCAGGTTGAGCTCACGTCAGCGAAAACGCCCCTAAGCGAGCAAGGTGACGTGAAAGAGGAGGGAAGCGTACTTCGGTACGCGACCGACGATTGAACGTCAGATTGCCGCTTAGGGGCGTTTGCAGCGTCGAGCCGTTACGCGGTTTGGCAAAACCGCG
>DBFWDM010000294.1:0-1334 GCA_048484635.1 Collinsella sp. | reverse complement strand
GGGTTATAGGCAAGAAAGTGTGTCCAGAGCCTAATCGTAATCCATGCGATAAGGGCCGCTTGCATGCAGGTCATTCCATTGCACAGCAGTGCCCCAGCGCCCCACCGCTTCATCTTTTTCGCTAGCTTCGGCAGCTGCTCGATAAAACTCAGCAATCAGGACGTCCGTCGGCATTTCCTTCAGGATCTCTTTCGGGCTTGCACGGGCTTCAAGGTCCATATAGCACCACCAGAACGCCGCCTTGACGCGCCTCGTCAGCCTCAATCCCCGATGCTCTCGCAGCATGTGGCGGATCTGGGCGTTCACGCCGCCTTCGATCCTGTTCGTAGTCGCCGGAACAGGTCCTCCCTCGAGCAAGCCTTCGTCGAGATAGGTGAATAGGGTACCGGCCCTACAAAGCTTCAGAAGCCCGCCGCGCGCAGTGCGCAGCCTCTCGTGCTTGTAGCGGATCCGCCCGTCAACCACCTCTTTTTCCTTTAGGAATCCTTCCCATGCCGTGCACCAATTAGAGAAGCCCGCAAGCCACTCCGCAGCTTCGTTGAGGCTACCTATGCGCATGAGCTTCTTGGCGATGCCATAGAGCTCAACGCCCGCCTGGAGCCGCGGCCTGGTCGTGGTCTGGCGCTTCACCTGACAGAACGCATGGAAGACGCAGCGCTGCACGCGTGTGTTCGGCCACACGGCGCGTCTCGCCTTCTCGAACCCCTTTCCGCCATCGGTAATCACGACGTCGGGAGGGGCTATGCGCGCCATGAGCGCCGCCCACGCCTGCGCGTTCTCGCTTCTCGCTAGATGCCAGCCGATCACGTGCTTCTCGGTGCAGGCGATCATAATCACGACGTCGCGCCCCAGCCAAAGGCCATCCACCTCCACCACGTGGTGGACCTCGTCACAGACAGGAGCCACGGGCCACAGGTCCCAGAACTTATTCGTGAGATGCCGGAAGGTGCGTCCGGGCATGCCGAACTCGCCTTGGGTCTTTTTCGAGAGCAGCCACCTCAGGAACAGCTCTAGCAGTTTAGGCTCGTTGTCGTAACGTTGCGTGGTGGATGCGCCGCATGCCTTGCAGCGCCAACGAGTCGCCCCCGACGAGGTCTTCCCGTTGCGTTTCGTGTCGCCCCCGCACGCAGGGCACAGTATCTTCTTCATCCCGTGATTGAACCACGGAATTTAAGAGGGCGGTTTACGGCCTCTGACCTGCGGTGTCAAGTCGAAAGCGGACACACATTCTTGCCAGGCACTTAAACCTGCCTCCGAAATTTAAACGATGGTTTATCGAGGGTTTGACCTGCCCTTACACCCCTAAAACGGACACACTTTCTTGCCTATAACCC
>DBFWDM010000293.1:0-1528 GCA_048484635.1 Collinsella sp. | reverse complement strand
CGCGCTGTAGTCGCTCGACCCTCGCATCCCTCCGGAAGCCCCGGACACGCCTGCGGGGTTATCACGCGAACGTCCTCGCCGCTTTGCGGCTGCGGGATGTTCGCTTTGATAACCCCTCCCGGCGTGTCCGGGGCTTCCTGCTGTCTCGGGGCAGCTGTTTTCTGAAATGACTTTGCTGCAACCTTTCCTCGCCTTCGGCGGGCGTGGTAGCCTTTGTCGTTGATTGAACTTTTGTGTAACGAAAGGATGAACATGGCAGCTGCACAGCCGCTTAAGATTCGCATGGTTGCCGGACTTGGCAACCCTGGCGAGGAATATGCCGAGACCCGTCACAACGCTGGTTTCAAAGCAATCGACGAGCTGGCCCGTCAGGCCGGCGTCACGTACTGGAAAAACCAAGCAGGCGCCGAGGTCGCGCTCATCAACATCAACGATCCCGAGGAAGAGGGCGGCAAGCGCCAGATTGTACTGGTCAAGCCGCAGTCGTACATGAACACCTCGGGCGGGCCCATCTCCAAACTCTGCCGCGAGTACAAGATCAAGGCCGAGGAGCTGCTCGTCATCCACGACGAGCTCGATATTCCCGCCGGCGACGTGCGTGTTAAGGTGGGC
The DNA here is from genome assembly GCA_048484635.1 of Collinsella sp. GTDB lineage: Bacteria > Actinomycetota > Coriobacteriia > Coriobacteriales > Coriobacteriaceae > Collinsella. The sequence continues at coordinate 916 of DBFWDM010000293.1, read as the reverse complement.
GGCGGCCATGCCGGTCACAACGGCCTGCGTTCCATCATCGACAAGATGGGCAGCCGCGACTTCAGCCGCATCCGCACCGGCATCGGCAACCCTCCCGGCAAGATGGCCGTCGCCGATTACGTGCTTAAGCAGCTGCGCGCCCGCGAGGCCGAGGATTTCCAGGACACCTGCGCCCGCGCGGCCGACGCCGCCGGCCTGGCGATTGTGCACGGCGTAGTCTATGCTCGCGACCATGTCAACGGCGCCGCCTCCGCCAACGGCAAGCACTAAAACCTATCATTTAGGGATAGGTTTATTTTGGCAGGTTTTACCTGCGGAAACGCCGCAGCGGCCGCATCGCAATAAACCGCGCACCGCCATACACACATAGCACCCCAAAGGGGGCCGACCTCATTGCAACCCGAGACTGGCCCCTTTGCCGTTTTACCCGATAAAGCTGACCAAAATAAACCTCTCCCCCTTTGGTAGGCCAAAGTGGACAAACCCTGCTCCCAACCGCCGAAGACACACGTAAGTGACATGTCCATGAGGGTATAATTTGCACCGTATGTCTGCACAACGCCTGTGCACGTACGGTTTTATTCGGGCTACCGTCCATTTCCGTGGAGGCACGGTTCGGCGGCCCTAACAAGAGAGGGGTTCTATGTATAAGATCCTGGAGAAGACGCAGTTCTCGGAGAAGGTGTTCAAGTTCCGCATCGAAGCGCCTGCAATCGCCAAGCATGCGCACGCTGGACAGTTCCTCATGGTTCGCGCCAACGAGACGGGCGAGCGTGTCCCGTTTACCCTGGCCGGCTGGAACGGTGACGAGGGCTGGGTCGAGTTCATCTTCATGGTGATCGGCAAGACCACCGAGATGCTTTCCACCTACGAGGCCGGCGAGTCGCTGCGCGACGTCGTGGGCCCGCTGGGCGTT
>DBFWDM010000292.1:0-17377 GCA_048484635.1 Collinsella sp. | reverse complement strand
GAACCGCAAGCTCGACGAGCGCGTCCGCGCCTTCCTGACTCGCGGCGTGACCGGCGACACCGACATCAACATCATCGACACCGCCGAGTTCGCGATCCCCGGCCTTGACGACGAGTTCCGCGTCATCGTGTCTCCGTGGATCCTCTCCTCGCTGATCACCGATCGCCTTGCCGCTTACTACGAGACGGTCACCAAGCACAACCTCAACTACCGTCGTTACTATCACCAGTTCGACTACTAAGAGCAAATAACGTTTGTGTAATCGGGCCTCGCTCCTATATGGAACGGGGCCTCGCTTGGGTTGGAGAGTAATTATGAGCTATCCCCAGCTTGCCGTCATGAATATCAGCCATCGTTATTTTGACCTTGAGGAATTCTTTTCTTCGGCAGCGGCCTCGGGCTACACGTGTTGCGAGCTTTGGACCGGGGCGATGCATCTGTATGTCGATTGCCATGGATACGATTCGCTCGAGCAGGTGCAGGAGCTGTCACAGCGGTATGGGATTCGGATTGTGGGGCTTTGTCCCGAACAGAACAACCCCAAGCCGTGGAATATCGCGGCGCGCGGGAATGAGGCGCGCGCTCGCACGCTCGCGTACTTTAAGAACGTTGTGGATATCGCGGCGGAACTTGGAGCCGAGCAGGTCATGGTCTCGAGCGGCTGGGCATTTTTGAACGAGCCGATCGAGGACGCGTGGGGTCGCAGCGCCTCGATGCTGCGTGCGATTGCCGAGCATGCGGGAGAGCGCGGCGTGCGACTGGTGCTCGAGGCCCTACAGCCGGTTGAGTCGATGATCGTGAACTCGGCGGCCGACACGAAGCGCATGATCGAGGCAGTTGATCATCCGGCACTTAAGGCGTGTCTGGATTTGGGCGCTATGGCGGTGGCAGGGGATACCATCGACGATTATTTCGATCTGCTTGGCGATGATGTCGCCCACGTGCATTTTGTCGATGTTGCGGCAGATGGCACGACGCATCTTGCTTGGGGTGACGGCGACCGCGATATGCGCGCCGACCTGGATAGGCTGGTGGCGCGCGGCTATCGCGGGGTTGTTTCGGCCGAGACCTATGACTGGCGCTATTTTGCCGACCCCGCAGCTGCCGATGCGCAGGTAATGGCAGAGTATCGTCGTGCGATTGGCGCCTAGGCGGGTTTGGGTTGCGGCAACCTACCCTATGTTTCCAAATGAATACGGTGTGAGCGGCTGCGACGGATTCTCCCCGCAAGCACTCTAGTATGCTAAAGTACCCAGAAGACCGGCGGAGCTATGCCGGTCTTCTGTTCTATACGAAGCACAGCATGAGGAGGCTCACCAGATGACGGCCACACCGTGGGGATTCCGAGACATATTGCCCGAGGAGGCTCAGGCGCGCGAGGAGATTGCGCTGACGGTGAAGGGCTGCTTTAGGGAGCATCATTACCTTCCGGTCGAGACGCCGCTGCTCGAGGACAAGAGTTCGCTCGAGGAGGGCGGCCGCATCGCGGACACGCCGTTTAAGCTCTTTGACGATGACGGCCGCCTGCTGGTGGTCCGTCCTGACAACACGTTGCCGATCGTGCGCCTGGTTTCGACCCGCATGCGCGCGGCTGACCTGCCCCTGCGCCTTCGCTACGAGGCGCCGGTGGTTCGCGAGTGTCAGCGCAATGCCGGCGGCTCGCGTCAGTTTACGCAGCTGGGCTTTGAGCTTATCGGCGCGGGCGATACCGCGGGCGATGTCGAGATTGTCTCGCTCGTGGCCGAGGCCGTGCGTAAGCTGGCACTGCCCGATGCGCGCATTATCGCAGGTAGCGTGCGTCCGTTTAAGGAACTGCTCGCGGCGTGCGAGGATCGCGAGCTGGCCGCTGAGGCCCTGCGCTGCGTGCACGCCAACGACTTTGTGGGCCTCGATGCCCGCGTGGCGGCAAGCACCGAGTCCGATGCCGTCAAGGCCGCCATTAGCGAGCTGCCGCGTCTGCACGGCGGTGCCGAGGTGCTCGACTGCGTGGACGCGCTGCTGGAGGCCGCCGGTATCGTCGCGCCGCTGACGTGCGAGCTGCGTGCCCTGGTTGAGGGCCTGGCATCCGAGGACGCCCAGGTGCTGTCGTTCGACTTCTCTATCATGAACTCTTTCGATTACTACACGGGCCTGGTCTTTAAGGCCTATGCCGGCGGACTGCCCGATCCGGTCGGTTCGGGCGGACGCTATGACTCCATCTTTACCGGCGCATTTGGCGACGGTATCGAGGTGCCGGCGGCGGGCTTCGCCTTTTCGCTCGAGCGCTTGGAGGCCGCGCGCACCTCGGCCGAGGACGCCGCTTCCGATGGCGACCACGCCGCGGGCCGTGGCGCCGAGGGCCCGCTGCGCATCGCTGTGCCCAAGGGCTCGCTTAAGGCCGACACGCTCGACGTGCTCGAGACCGCGGGTTTGGACGTCTCTGAGCTGCGTGACCCCGGCCGTCACCTGATCGTGCGCGGCCGCGACACGCGTGCCGGCGAGGGCGCGGTCGGCGATATCGAGTTTGTCATCGTGCGTCCCAGCGACGCGCCCGCCTTTGTGGGCTGCGGCGGCGCCGATTGCGGCATCTGTGGTTGGGATTCGCTCATCGAGGCAGACCTCAACCTGCTGCAGCTGGTCGACCTGGGCTATGGCCTGTGCACGTTTATCGAGGCGGAGCCCGCGTGGCGCGCCGGTCAGGCCGAGCGCAACTATGCCCGCCGCGGTTCGCTTCGTGTGGCAACCAAGTACCCGCGCATCGCGAGTGCCTGGTATGCCGAGCGCGGCGTGAACGCCGACATCGTTTCGCTTCACGGTAACATCGAGCTGGGTCCCATTGTCGGCATGACCGACCGCATCGTGGATATTACCGCCACGGGCGCCACGCTGCGCGACAACGACCTGGTCATCACCGGCCGCATTATGGACTGCACGGCGCGTTTCTTCGTCAACCCGGGTGCCGCGCGCCTGGACCCGCGTGTGCGTAACCTGGCCGATCGCCTGGCGGCTGCCGTGAAGGACAAGCATTTTGAGCCCGTCGCGGGCTCGGCACAATAGCGCGAGCGCGCACGGGCGCCCCCATATCCGGACTGCGGACCGATTGGCGCCGCTGCCCGGCCTCACGTTTCTCAAACGCAACCTCAACCGATAGGGGATACCGATATGAAGACCATCAAGCTTGCTCCCGGCGAGCGCCTCGTCACCAACCAGCTCAACCGCAAGGGCGTGCTGCCGCAAAACATCGTCGACGCTGCCCGCGATATCGTAGCCAACGTGCGCGCCAACGGCGATGCCGCGGTGCGCGATTATTGCCGGCGTTTTGACGGCGTCGAGCTGCAGAGCTTCCGCCTGCCACAGGAGCAGATCGATGACGCGCTCGAAGGCCTCGATCCGGCCTTTGTCGCCGCACTCGAGAAGGCCGCGCGCCAGATTCGCGAGTTCCACCAGCGCGAGGTCGAGCAGAGCTGGTTTACCACGCGCCCGGACGGCACAATGCTCGGCGTTAAAGTGACCCCGCTTGCTGCGGCCGGCATCTACGTACCGGGCGGTCGCGCGCAGTATCCCTCCACCGTGCTCATGAACGCCATTCCCGCCAAGGTGGCCGGCGTCAAGCGCGTGGTCATGGTGACTCCGCCGCAAAAAGATGGCTTGATCAGCCCGTATACGCTTGCGGCTGCCAAGCTCGGCGGCGTGGACGAGATCTATATGGTGGGCGGCGCCCAGGCCGTGGCCGCGCTGGCGTACGGCACCGAGACCATTCCGCGTGTCGACAAGATCACCGGCCCGGGCAACGCCTTTGTCGCCGCGGCCAAGCAGATTGTCTCGGGCGACGTGGGCATCGACATGGTCGCCGGCCCCTCCGAGGTCTGTGTGCTTGCCGACGCCACGGCCAAGCCCATGGTGGTCGCGGCCGACCTGATGGCCCAGGCCGAGCACGATCCGCTGGCGGCCTGCTATCTGGTGACCTGCGACGAGCAGTTTGCGCGCGAGGTCGAGGCGGGTATCGATATTCTGGTCGCGCAGTCGCCACGCGCCGAGATCACGCGCGCCTCGCTCGACAACGAGGGCACCATCGTGGTGGCCGCCGACATGGCTGCCGCCGTCGAAGCGGTGAACACCGTGGCGCCCGAGCACCTTGAGCTGCACTGCAAGGACGCGATGGGCCTGCTCGGCGGCATTCGCAACGCCGGCGCCATCTTTGTGGGCGCTTGGAGTTCCGAGCCGCTCGGCGATTACGTCGCCGGCCCCAACCACACGCTGCCGACCGGCGGTACGGCCATGTTCTCCAACCCGCTTTCGGTCGAAGAGTTCGTTAAGCGCTCGAGCGTCATTTGCTATACACCCGAGGGCCTGCTCTCCGACGCTCCCGCCACACAGCGTCTGGCCGAGGCCGAGGGCCTGTGGGCGCACGCGCTATCCGCCGCTCTGCGTCGCCGTGTGCTGGAACAGGGCGAGGATGCCGTGAGTGCCGAGTCTCTGGCCGCGGCCGACCTGACCAAGGTCGCTTGGCCGGGCGACGCTGTGGCGACGGTCGCCGAGGGTGTGGACCTGGCGGCTGCAGGCTCGGATGGCGCTAGCGCGACCGGCGAGGAGGCCTAACATGGCCGAGCTGACGCCTCGCATGAAGGAGCTCGTCCAGCCCTACTTGGCCGGCATTGAGCCCTATGATCCCAACTTTACGCCCACGCGCATCAACCTTTCGGCCAACGAGAACACCTATCCCGTGCCGGCCGGCGTGCGCGAGGCAATCGATGCATCCCTGGCTGCCACGCCGCTCAACCGCTATCCCGACCCCATGTCCAACGACTTGCGCGATGAGCTTGCTGCCTGGCATGGCGTGGCGCGTGAGAATATTTGCGTGGGAAACGGCGGCGACGAGCTGCTCTATAACTACCTGCTGGCGTTTGGCGGCGCGGGGCGGACCCTGCTCAACTGCCCGCCGTGCTTTAGCGAGTATGCGTTCTTTGCGTCGCTTTGTCAGACTGAGGTGCGCGATGTGTGGCGCGACCCGGCGACCTTTGAGCTCGACCAGGCGGCGGTGCTTGCGGCGGCTCCCGAGTGCAATCTGGCGATAGTGACCTCGCCCAACAATCCCACGGGTGACGTGGCGCCGCTCGACTTTGTCGCGGCCCTGTGCGATGCGTGCCCCGGCATGGTCATGGTCGACGAGGCCTACGTTGAGTTTGCGGACGATTCGTTTGGCGCGGCTACCACGGCGCAGGGGCTTATCGCCGAGCATCCCAACCTGGTGATTCTGCATACGCTGTCCAAGGCGTTCGGCGCCGCCGGCACGCGTCTGGGCTATGTGATCGCGGCGCCCGAGGCCATCGATGTGTTTGCGGCAATTCGCCAGATCTACTCGGTTAACGTGCTGAGCCAGGCCGCCGCGCTTGCCTGCGTGCGTGCCCGCGATGCGTACGCACCCGTGGTGGCACAGGTTGCATCCGAGCGCGAGCGCGAGTTGTACGCCCTGCGTGCAATGGCTGCCGAGGGCATGCCCGTGGAGGCATGGCCGAGCGCAGCGAACTTTGTGCTCGTGCGCACGCCGCATGCCACGCGCGTGCGCGAGCGTCTGCGCGACGAGCATTCGATTTTGGTGCGCGACTTTAGCTACGCGCCGGGGCTCGCGGACTGCCTACGCATTACCGTGGGCACCCCGCAGGAAAACGACAAGGTGCTGGCCGCGTTTGCCGCGCTGGTGAAGGAGGAGATGTAGATGGACCGCTATGCCGAGGTGACCCGCAAGACGGGCGAGACCGACATTGTCGTAAAGCTCGACCTGGACGGAAGCGGCGTGTGCGATATCTCGACCGGCGTGCCGTTTTTCGACCACATGCTCAACGCTTTTGGCCGCCATGGTCTGTTCGATCTGACGGTGCACGCGGTGGGCGACGTGGAGGTCGATGCGCACCACACCGTCGAGGACACGGGTATCGTGCTGGGCGAGGCGTTTTGCCAGGCGCTGGGCGACAAGGCGGGCATTACGCGCTTTGCCGACGCGGCGATTGCCATGGACGAGACGCTCGTGATGGCCGCCGTTGATATTTCGGGCCGCGGGCAGGCCTACTGCGAGCTGCCCGTGCCGACCGAGCGCGTGGGCGGCTTCGATACCGAGCTGGCCGTCGAGTTCTTCTACGCCTTTGCGCGCGACGCCAAGCTCACGCTGCACGTGCGCGAGCTGGCGGGCGGCAACTCGCATCACATTATCGAGGCCGCCTTTAAGGCCGTGGGCCGCACGATGCGCCACGCCTGCGAGCTCGATCCCCGCGTGCAGGGCATCCCCAGCACCAAGGGCTCACTGTAACCTGCCAAAAAAGACAGGTTTTGAATGAGATAAGGGAGGGTCGCGTGGGCGAACCGAAGATCGTGGTGGTCGACTACCACAAGGGCAACTTATCGAGTGTTGTGCGCGGGCTTGCGCGCGCCGGTGCCGCCGCCTGCACATCGGACGATCCGGAGCAGATCCGCCGCGCCGACGGCCTGGTCATCCCGGGCGTGGGCGCGTTCTATGACGCGATCGCCTTTATGCGCCAGAGCGGCGAGGCGGACGCGGTGCTCGATGCCGTCGCCGCCGGAACTCCGCTGCTCGGTATCTGCCTGGGCCTTCAGCTATTTTTTGAGCGCGGCAACGAGGGCGTGCCTGCGGACGAGGGCGCGGTTGCCGATGGCAGCACCCCCGAGCAGGCTGGCGGTCCCTGGGTCGATGGCCTGGGTATTATGCGTGGCTCGTGCACGCGCTTGGAATCGAGTCGCCTGAAGGTGCCGCACGTGGGCTGGGACCAGGTGCACATGACGCCCGCCGGTGCGGCCGATCCGCTGCTTACTGGTTTTGCCGAGGGTGCCAACATGTACTTCACCCACAGCTACGCGGTGGCCGACGATGCCGATGCCGCCGATGTGCTGGCGCGCACGCACTATACGCGGAGCTTCCCGTGCATCGTGCGCCACGGCAACGTGTGGGGTTGTCAGTTCCATCCCGAGAAATCCTCCGCGCTGGGGCAGCGTATCCTTAAGAACTTCGTCAACATCGTCGAGGAGGTTGGCCGATGATCCTGTTTCCCGCAATCGATCTGATCGGCGGCAAGGTCGTGCGCCTGGAGCGCGGCGACCGCAGCCGCTGCAAGGTATATTCCGACGACCCCGTGGCAGTCGCCCGCTCGTTTGCCGAGCAGGGTGCGAGCTGGGTGCACGTCGTCGACCTGTCCGCCGCCTTTGGCGAGGACGAGGACGCGCGCGCTGCTAACTCGGCGGCGATTAAGGCCATCTGCGGCGTCGACGGTCTGTCTGTGGACGTGGGCGGCGGCGTCCGCTCGCTCGCGCGCATCGACGAGTTGGCCGGCTACGGTGCGCGTCGCATTGCGCTGGGCACGGTGCTGGTGACCGAGCCGGGTTTTGCCGAGGTGGCGGCCCAAGGCTTTGGCGAGCTGTTGGTGGCAGATATTGCCGCGCGCGACGGCCAGGTCAAGGTGAACGGCTGGCGTGATGGCGCGGGCGTGGCACTCGACGATGCCGTGGCACAGCTTTCCGAGCTGGGCTTTAAGCATCTGGTGTATACCGACATCGCGCGCGATGGCATGCAGACGGGCATCGATGTGGCGGCGTATCGCCATGTGGCCGAGGTCGCGGGTTTTCCCGTCGTGGCTTCGGGCGGCATCTCGGCGCTCGACGACATCCGCGCACTGGCCGCGGTGGGTGAGGGCGCGATTGAAGGTGCCATTACCGGTCGTGCGCTCTACGAGGGCAACTTTACGCTGGCCCAGGCGCTGGCCGCCGCCCGAGGGGAGGAGTAGCCCATGCTTACCAAGCGCGTGATTCCCTGCCTGGATGTTAAGGACGGCCGCGTGGTCAAGGGCGTCAACTTTGTGAGCCTGCGCGATGCGGGCGACCCGGTGGAATTGGCCCGTGCCTACGACCGCGAGGGTGCGGACGAGGTCGTCTTCCTGGACATTACCGCCACGAGCGACAACCGTGCGACGACTATCGAGATGGCGGCGCATGCTGCCGAGGAGCTGGCCATTCCCTATACCGTGGGCGGCGGCTTTCGCGACCTGGCGGGCATGCGCACCATGGTTGCCGCCGGTGCCGACAAGGTGTCGCTCAACTCTGCCGCCGTGCGTGACCCGTCGTTGATCAGCCAGGCCGCCGCGGCGTTTGGCAGCCAGGCCGTGGTCGTGGCGATCGATGCCAAGCGCGTGGGGCTGCCCGGAGAGCCGGGCGCCGATAAGTGGGAGGTCTTTACGGCGGGCGGCCGCAACGCTACGGGTATCGACGCGGTGGCGTGGGCCGAGGAGGCGGCTCGTCGCGGCGCCGGCGAAATCCTACTGACCAGCATGGACCGCGACGGCACCAAGGCCGGCTTTGACCTGGCGCTCACTCGCGCCGTGGCGCGCGCGGTGCCGATTCCCGTCATCGCGAGCGGAGGCGTGGGCACACTCGAACATTTTGCCGAGGGCGTGATCGAGGGCGAGGCCGATGCCGTGCTGGCGGCGAGCGTCTTTCACTTTGGGACGTTCAGCATTCGCGAAGTCAAAGAGTATATGGCCTCTCAAGGTATTCCTGTGAGGCTGGACTTCTAATGCTGCGGCTTGCCCAGGCACCCGACCTTCCGGCTCCAACCCTCCTCGCGTACTTAAGTACGCGTCGTCGGGCTTGTCGCTCGGAATCTCGGGCACCTGGACAACCCTCACCGACCTGCGAAGTTTGAATTTGGGAAGAGAAATGGAAGAGATAACCGATCCTTCAAAGCTTACATACGACGCCAAGGGGCTGATTCCTTGTGTGGTTCAGCAGTATGACACCGGCGAGGTGCTTATGGTTGCTTGGATGAACGAGGAGTCGGTGGGGCTGACGCTCAAGACCGGTACCACGTGGTTTTGGAGCCGCAGTCGCCAGGAGCTCTGGAACAAGGGCGCGACGAGCGGCAATATGCAGGAGGTCAAGGAGCTTTGGGCCGACTGCGATAGCGATACGCTGCTGGTCAAGGTTGACTCGCCGGGTCCGGCCTGCCATACCGGCAACCGTACCTGCTTCTTTAAGAAACTCGCGTAGGGCGGGCGCTCGATTAGACGCTCGGCCAACCAGAAAGGATTGAACTATGGGTGTGCGCACCGCAAACGTTCAGGATGGAAATATCGGTGAGACGCTGACGGGGCTCGCCGAGGTGATTCACGGTCGTCGTGATGCATCGCCGCAGGAGAGCTATACCGCTCGTCTGTTGACCGACGTCGAGGACGAGCTGCTCAAGAAGCTTGCCGAGGAGGCGAGCGAGGTGATCATGGCCTGCAAGGATAACGATCACGATCACATCCGCTACGAGGCCGGCGACCTGGTCTACCACCTGCTCGTGACGCTCGAGCGCTACGGCATCACCCTCGACGAGCTGGCCGGCGAACTCAACGCCCGCCGCCACTAGTCGTTTGGGACAGTCTTTGTTGGTGTAACGGGGTCATGGAAGTTGCGGTGAAATAGGGACTGTTTAAGCGCTTCATCAAGCAAAACAATCCCTATTTCACCGCAACTTATGAAGGGATGGCTAGGCGAGGGGCGTGGATTCCCATTCGCCGGTGGCGTGGGGGATGTCGAAGGTTCGATAACCGCAGTCGTAGGCGTGCGCCTGGGCCTCGCGGATGTTCCAGCAGATATCGCAGGCGCGGTGCGCGTCCGAGCCAAAGGTAATCGGTACCTCGGCGTGGGCGAAGCAACGCAACAGCCCAGTCGCGGGATAGTAGTCGTCGAGGCCCTTGCGGGGTGCGGCGGTCGAGACCTCAACGCGGCGACCCGTATCGTGCGCGCACTCGGCCATCTGCTGCCAAAACGGTGCGGGGTCAAAGTCGGGCGCAAAGCCTTCCTTCGAAAAGCGCATGACCAGGTCGGGATGAGCCATCACATCAAAGTTAAGTGGGCTTTCGCAGGCGCGGCACCAGTCGTCGACGTAGCGCTCCCACACGCCGCGCACGCCCAGGTTTTCCCAAACGTGCAGGTCGGTGTCGTCGTCGATCCAACCGCAAAGGGAATCGGGTGTATCGGGGCGAGCGACGTTTTCCGTTTTCGCCGTACCCGCGGTACCGGTCATGATATCGCCTGGGTTGCCAATCCAATGCACGCTGCCAAGGCGTACGACGGCGCCCTGGGACCAGCGCTCTACCAAGGGCTCGCAACCCTCGTACCAATCGCATTCAAAACCGTAGATAAAGGTGAGCTCCGGAGCGATCTGCGCGGCGAGTTTGCGGGCGTCCTCAAAGGCCAGACGATGTGCCGTCAGGTCACCCTCGACAACCTGTACTTCGCAGTTGGCGTCCATGCTGGCGGGCAGGGTGAGGTGATCGGTCGAGACCATGACGCGGCAGCCGGCCGCAGCAGCGGCACGGACGTTGTCCTCAAACGAGGCATGCCCGTCCGAAAACGAGGTGTGGGTATGGCAATCGACCAGCGGGCACATGGGCATAGCGGCTCCTTTGCGTCAAGCGAATCCGCTTCATTGTAATGGCGCAGCTCTCAACACGCCGGGCACGCCGGGGATCGAAATCGATTGGAAAGGTTGCGCGGCGCGTGGTGCGGCCTCGCTTGCGCTTTCAAAACATGTACATTAGCCTCCAAAAGCTGCAAAAAATGACATGTTTGGAGGCTGACGTACACGTTTGAGTGGAGCGGGCCGGCGTTGGAGCGCGCCAGCACTTGCGCCCAGCAAAAGTCGCACCTATCCCATGACGCCGCCCCTGCGCCGCCCGCGATGTGCTAGCGTTTGGATGAACAAAACGAGCCCGTGCGGAAAGGAGCCGGACCGTATGCCATGCGATAGCAAATCTCCGCTGTCTCGCGAGACCGATGCGCCCGAGACCATCGTCAAGCTGGAATGCGACATCGACGATGCGTCGCCCGAGGTACTCGCCTACGCCGCCGACCGCCTGCGCGAGGCCGGTGCGCGCGAGGTGCACTGGCTGCCCGTTTATTGCAAGAAAGGCCGCCCCGGCTGGCAGCTGCAGGTAATCTGCACCTACGGGGATATCGAGCGCCTGCAGACGATCATCTTCTTGGAAACCACGACCAACGGCATTCGTCGCCAGGTCATGGAACGCGTTTGCCTGCCACGCCGCTTTGAGCAGGTGACGACGCCATGGGGCGAGGTGTCCGTCAAGGTGGCCACCCTGCCCGACGGCAGCGAGCGTGCAGCGCCCGAGTACGAGGACTGCGCCCGCCTTGCCTGCGAGCACGGTGTGCCGCTCCAGCGCGTGATGCAGGCAGCACAAGCCGCGGCTCTGCAATTTGAGTGACACGGTCGGCGACGCGCCACACCCACCCCATCAACCTCACCGAAAGGACCACCATGAAATACCTCATCGCCTCCGACATCCACGGCTCGGCATACTGGACCGAGCGCCTGGCCACCGCCATCGAGTCCGAGCAGCCCGACCGCATCGTTCTGCTGGGCGACCTGCTCTACCACGGTCCGCGCAACGACCTGCCGCGCGACTATGCTCCCAAGCGCGTGATTCCGCTGCTCAACGCCCTAGCCGACCGCATCATCGCGGTGCGCGGCAACTGCGACGCCGAGGTCGACCAGATGGTGCTCGACTTCCCCGTCATGGCCGACTATGCCACGCTGTTCGACGAGACCGGCCGCGAGCTGTTCCTGACGCACGGCCATGTCTTTGGCGCCGGCATGCACAACAGCGTCGACCACGCGCCCGCGTTGCCCGAGGGCTCAGCGCTCGTCTACGGCCACACGCACATCAAGGTCAACGAGGAAAGCGCCGCGCACCCGGGCCTGTGGCTCTTCAACCCCGGTAGCGTGAGCATTCCCAAGGACGGCACGCACAGCTACGGCATCTACGAGGACGGCGCGTTCCGCCACGTGATCCTGGAGGAGGACTAACCATGGCGCAGCACATGGCTCAGCAAAATGCCGAGGGCTCGCGCGATCTGTCCACGCTAGTCGACGCGTCGACCGAGCTGCAGCATCTGGTGCAGACCATCTGGCGTCTGCGTCAGCCCGATGGCTGCCCATGGGACCGTGAGCAGACGCACCGCAGCATTGGCAAGAACATGATCGAGGAGGCCTACGAGGCGCTCGACTGCATCGAGGCGGACGACGCGGTTCACCTACGCGAGGAGCTGGGCGACGTGCTCATGCAGGTCGTGCTGCATGCGCAGGTTGCGGCGGACGCCGGCGAGTTTACGCTGGCCGACGTGGCGCGTGATATCGATGCCAAGCTCATCCGCCGTCATCCGCACGTGTTTGGCGATGTAGATGCCGACAGTTCCGACGAGGTACTCAAGATTTGGGACGAGGTCAAGCTTGCCGAGAAAGCCGCCAAGGACAAGGCCGTGGCAGCGGGCGAGGCCGCGCCCGAGGGTCTGCTCGACGGCGTGCCCACGCATCTGCCGGCGCTGATGCAGGCTCAGAAGGTGTCGCGCAAGGCGGCTGCCGTGGGCTTTGAGTGGGAGACGGTCCAGGACGTGTGGGATGAGGTCGCCGAGGAACGTGCCGAGTTTGAGGCCGAGGCCCCTGGCTCGCCCGAGCGCGAAATGGAGTTTGGCGACCTGCTCTTTGCCTTGGTCAACGTCGCGCGCAAAGAGGGGATCGACGCCGAGAGTGCCCTGCGCGCCAGCACGGCCAAGTTTCGCCGTCGCTGGGCCGCGATGGAGCAGATGGCGTCCGACGCCCACGTGGATCTTGCCGAGCTTTCGACCCACGGCCTCAACGACCTGTGGGATGCCGCAAAGGCGGAGGAGTAAGACTGCGGGAACGACGGGCTGACATGCCTCATCGTTCCCGCTAAATTTTTCGAAAATCAAGTGTATCCCTCGGCTAACTTAGGGCATAATGCAAAAAGTGCGACATGGCTAACTTACGGAGGCGCACCGATGGTGCACAGTCGGCCAGTCGCTTGCATCAACTACGTTTCCAAGTGAGAGGGAGACAACATGAGCGATATTTTGGACGTCTACGGTCGCGAGGTACTCGACAGCCGCGGCAACCCCACCGTCGAGGTCGAGGTCGTGCTCGAGGACGGCAGCTTCGGCCGCGCGATGGTGCCTTCGGGCGCTTCGACCGGCGCCTTTGAGGCCTGCGAGTTGCGCGACGGCGACAAAGGTCGCTATCTGGGCAAGGGCGTCTCGCAGGCCGTCGAGCACGTCAACAACGAGTGCGCCGATGCCGTCGTGGGCCTCGATGCCTTCGACCAGCGTGCCGTCGATGCCGCGCTGATCGCCGCCGACGGTACGCCCAACAAGACCAAGCTCGGCGCTAACGCCATCTTGGGCGTGTCGCTGGCCGTTGCCCGCGCTGCGGCAGAGTCGGCGGGTCTTTCGCTGTACCAGTACCTGGGCGGCGTCAACGCTCACCTGCTGCCCACGCCCATGATGAACATTCTCAACGGCGGCGTGCATGCCGACAACAACGTTGACTTCCAGGAGTTCATGATCATGCCGGTGGGCGCTCCGAGCTTTGCAGAGGGCCTGCGTTGGTGCGCCGAGGTCTACCACACCCTCAAGGGCGTGCTGCACGAGGCCGGCCTGGGCGGCGGCGTGGGCGACGAGGGCGGCTTTGCCCCCAACCTCAAGACCAATGCCGAGCCGTTCGAGTACATCACCAAGGCCGTGGAGAAGGCCGGCTTTAAGCCCGGCGTCGACTTCATGTACGCCATGGACCCGGCCTCGACCGAGTTCTACAACGCCGAGAACGGCATGTACGAGCTCAAGGGCGAGGGCGTGGAGTACACGAGCGCCCAGATGGTCGATTACTGGGAGAAGCTCGTCGACACCTATCCCATCATCTCCATCGAGGACGGCATGGCCGAGGAGGACTGGGACGGCTGGGTCGAGCTTACCCGTCGCATTGGCAACAAGGTGCAGCTGGTGGGCGACGACCTGTTCGTCACCAACACCGAGCGCCTCAAGAAGGGCATCGAGCTGGGTGCCGCCAACGCGATCCTGGTCAAGGTCAACCAGATCGGCACGCTCACCGAGTCGCTCGAGGCCATCGAGACCGCCAAGGAGGCCGGTTACGCTTGCATCGTGAGCCACCGCTCCGGCGAGACCGAGGACTCCACGATCGCCGACCTGGTCGTGGGCGTCAACGCCGGCCAGATCAAGTCGGGCGCCCCGTGCCGCAGCGACCGTATCGCCAAGTACAACCAGCTCATCCGCATCGAGGACGAGCTCGAGGGCAGCGCGCGCTACGCCGGCAAGGCCGCGTTCTACAACATTCGCTAAACAAGTGGTGCGCGCGGGGAGCGGGGTTGACTCGGCTCCGTTCCACTTCTGATGGCCGCCATTGGGCGCTGGGCCATATGGCTCAGCGCCTTTTTTATGTCGAGCAAAGGCTGGCGAAGGCGGTGCGGGCGCTCGTGCTATAACTAGAATACTTAGCGCAAACAAACCTCAACCGCACAAGGCGCACATGGATCAGATTTACGATAACAGGTACTATTCCGCCGGTTCGCGTGAGCCGTCGCCTCGCCGTGCGCGCACGGTGCAGCTCGGTGGGTCCGCCTACGCCGGTGCCGACCGCTCCACGCAGCGCCCGACAAGTACCTCGCGCCCCAATGCTCAAGTGAATACTTCGACAGATGGACCAGTGCGCCCGGCACGTTCGACACATGCATCGCGTCCCTCGGCCCAGACGCACGACAGGTCGAGCAGACCCTCGAGTCGTCTTTCGGGCTCGGACTTTATGCGCTACGCCAACGACAATGCGGCGGTCAAGGCGATCTATGACTTTACGCATGGCTCTCTGCGCCCGCTGTTTATCGGTATCGTGGTGGCGCTGGCGCTCGTGAGCCTGTATTTTCCCGTACGCGACCTGTACGTGGCTAAGCGCTCGAGCGACATCTTGGCCAAGCAGGTCGAGATTCGCGAGCAATATAACGACGAGCTGCAAAAAAGCGTCGACAAGCTGCTCTCGGAGGAGGGTATCAAGGATGCGGCGTCTGAGGACCTGGGCCTGGTGATGCCTGGCGAGACTAAGATTGATGTCTTGGGCTTGGACGACGATTCGGACTCGTCGTCGGCTGAAAAGAAGTCGTCGAACGCCAAGAAGGCCAGCGAGGTGGCCAAGGAGATCGAAGAAGTCGGCAAGGACGCGCCGTGGTACATTCAGACGCTCGACATGCTGTTTGGATTTAACGGCGTCGAGGGCCAGACGGTCGTGTCCAACGGCGAGTAGCGCCCGGAGGGGAGCCCGCAATGACAAATTGCAAACGCTATAAGGTAGCCGCGATCGACCTGGGAACGGTGTCGTCGCGACTGGTGTTGGCCCAGGTCGAGGGCGGGGCGATCGTGGAATCGTCCAAGCATACCGAGATCACCGACTTGGGCGAGGGCGTGGACGCGACGGGGCGCTTTTGCGAGGCGGCCGTTGAGCGCGTGCTCGCTGCGTGCCGCATGTTTGTGGATGAGGCGCGCGCCTTTGGGGCCGCGTGCATCTGCACCACGTGCACGAGCGCCGCGCGCGATGCATCCAACGCCGTGCTGCTGCTGGACGGCCTGCGCGAGCTGGGGCTCGAACCGCAGGTGATTCCGGGCGAGATTGAGGCGCGCCTGACGTTTTTTGGCGTGGCGCACGACTTTGCCGGCGAGCGCATCATCGTCGCCGATTCGGGTGGCGGCTCCACGGAGCTCGCGACGGGCGTATACGCGCCGGAGCGCGGGGTCTTCGCGCTGGAGGGAACGCGCTCACTGGACATTGGTTGCCGTCGTGTGACGGAGCGTTTCTTCTCGGCGTTGCCGCCTTCGGACGGCGAGCTTGCTGCCGCTGCCGACTGGGCGGGCGAGCAGTTCGAGGCTTACTTTGAGAGCCTGCCGAGCGATTTTGAGCGCGCCGAGCGCTTGGTCGCGGTGGGCGGTACCGTCACCACACTCGTGGCGCTGGTCCACGAGCTGGAGCCGTACGACTCGAGCTTTGTGCACCTGCGCGAGCTTTCGATGGAGCAGATCTCGGACGCTATCGATCATATGTCTACGCTGGATGTGGAGGGTATCGCTGCGCTGCCGGGCGTGCAGCCCAAGCGTGCGGGCGTGATTCTGGCCGGCGCCGTGGTGATCCGCGAGCTCATGCGTGCCGGCGGCTACGATGCGCTCACCGTAAGCGAGAACAGCCTCCTCGCCGGCATGGCCGCCACCATCAACGAGGTTCTCGACGGCGCGACTCCCACCATCGCCTGGACCCCGAGCCTGAGTGCTCTTTAACCGTCTTCCTCTGAGTTGCGGTGAAATAGTTCCTAAATAAGCTGGTAAACGGTATAAACAGGATCTATTCCACCGCAACTTAGAGCCCTGCCGGCGTGTAAAAGAAACGAGCCCGCATCCCCGGGGGACACGAGCTCGTAAACAATACGTGGTAGGGGCGGTGGGACGTCCGCGCATTTGCTGCGCAAATACGCACCGGCTTCGGCCGCCTGTCGGCGCCCTCGCCGGCTCGCTACGGACGCTGCGCGTCCGCTTAACGCTCGCCCCCTCGCGGGTTCGAGTCTCACCGGCATCTAAAAGAAGCGAGCCCGCATCCCTGGGGAAGACGGGCTCGCAAGCAATCACATGGTAGGGGCGGTGGGACTCGAACCCACAATCCTTGCGGCGAGAGATTTTAAGTCTCCTGCGTATGCCAATTCCGCCACGCCCCCGTGAGACTAGAAGTCTAGCACAAGCCGTCCGTTACGCGTTGACGTCCATCGAGTGTTGGCCCGACTTCTCCAGGAACTCTTGGAACTTGGCTTCGTCGCCTTTGTTCTTGTACTGCAGGGCCAGCAGGTATTCCAGACGGCAGCTCTTGACCTTGTCGTCACCGGCATCCTTGAGCATGCGCTCCAGCTCGGGGATGTCGTTGTGGCGGTTGAGGATCATCGTGTCGTACATCAGTTGGCATTCGTGCGCGACTGCCTCGGCCTGACCGCCCTCAAAGCCCTTGATCTCGTGCAACAGCTCTTTGGACTTTTTGCGGTCCTCCTGGCCAACATAGTAGTTAAAGGCCTTAATGACCAGGTCGACGCGCTGCATCTTGGGGAGGTTGAGTCCCAGCAGCAGGTCGAACATCTCGTCGGCGCGCTCGTGGTCCTCGCGCAGCAGATAGGAGTTCAGGCGCAGGTAGTCGCGGTTGTAGCGCGGGTACAGCATGCTGGTGAGTTTGCCGTCGAGCAAACGATCGAACTCGTCCCACTGCTTGGCGGCCATCAACTGCTGCAGGCGCTTGAACGTTGTGCGTTTTTTGACGCTAAAGAACACCGACACGGCGATGCAGATGATAACGACGGCGGTCCAGAGGGTGCGGGAATCGGGCATATTAGGGTCCTTAGTCGCTCATAAAGCGAGCGGTATGACAACACGTACTAGATGTATTATACGCAGCGCGCAAGCAAACTGGCATAAAAGCTCATCGAGGCCGAGTGCCATCGCTCGCTGCGGT
>DBFWDM010000291.1:0-8603 GCA_048484635.1 Collinsella sp. | reverse complement strand
CGATGGGATACGGGCCCCTGGCTATAAGGCGCGATGCGTTAACAGCAGCGACTACTTGCGGTGAGCGCGGTAGAACTCGATGAGCGCCTGGGTCGAAGCGTCCTGCTCGGCCTTGGCGGCGTCGTCGTGGAAGGCCGGGGTGATCTGCTTGGCAAGCTGCTTGCCCAGCTCGACGCCCCACTGGTCGTAGGAGTCGATGCCCCAGACCGTGCCCTCGACAAACGTGATGTGCTCGTACAGGGCGATGAGCTCGCCGAGTGCGAACGGGGTCAGCGTGTCGCCGAAGATCGAGGTCGTCGGACGGTTGCCCTCAAAGCAGCGGGCCGGGACGATCTGCTCGGGCGTGCCCTCGGCACGAACCTCGTCGGCCGTCTTACCAAAGGCGAGCGCCTTGGTCTGGGCCAGGAAGTTGCCCAGGAACAGCTCGTGGACGTCCTGGCCGCTGTCGGTTGCGGGGTTGGCAGTGTTGGCGAAAGCGATAAAGTCGGCCGGGACCACCACGGTGCCCTGGTGCAGCAGCTGGTAGAAGGCGTGCTGGCCGTTGGTGCCGGGCTCGCCCCAGAAGATCTCACCGGTGTCGGAGGTCACGGCGCTGCCGTCCCAACGGACATGCTTGCCGTTGGACTCCATGGTGAGCTGCTGCAGGTAGGCCGGGAAGCGGTGCAGGTACTGGCAGTACGGCAGCACGGCGTGGCTCTTGGAACCGAAGAAGTTGACGTACCAGACGTTGAGCAGGCCCATCAGCGCGACGGCGTTGTTCTCGAGCGGGGTGTTGCAGAAGTACTCGTCGATGGCGTGGAAGCCCTCGAGGAACTGCTGGAAGCGCTCGGGGCCGAGCACGACGATCAGCGACAGGCCCACGGCGGAGTCAACGGAATAGCGGCCGCCAACCCAGTTCCAGAAACCGAAGGCGTTGGCGGGGTCGATACCGAAGGCCTCGACCTTCTCGAGTGCGGTGGAGACGGCGACGAAGTGCTTTGCCACAGCCTCGGCGTTCTGCTCATCGGAGCCGTCGATGGCGCCCTGAGCCTTGAGTTGCTCGAGCATCCAAGTCTTGACCTCGCGGGCGTTGGTGAGGGTCTCGAGCGTGGTGAAGGTCTTGGAGACGATGATCACGAGCGTGGTCTCGGGATCCAAGCCCTTGAGCTTCTCGGCCTGGTCGTTGGGGTCGATGTTGGAGATGTAGCGGCAGTCGATACCGGCGTCGGCATAGGGACGCAGAGCCTCGTAAGCCATGACCGGACCCAAATCGGAGCCGCCGATGCCGATGGACACCAGGTGCTCGATCTTCTTACCGGTTACGCCCTTCCACTCACCGGAGCGCACGCGCTCGGCGAAGGCATACATGCGATCGAGGACCTCGTGCACGTCGGCGACGACGTCCTGGCCGTCGACGATGAGCTGGCCCTTCTCGCTTGCCGGGCGACGAAGCGCGGTGTGCAGGACGGCGCGGTCCTCGGTGGTGTTAATGTGCTCGCCGGAGAACATGGCGTCGCGGCGCTCCTCGAGCTTCACCTCGCGGGCAAGATCGCACAGCAGCTTGACGGTCTCATCGGTCACCAGGTTCTTCGACAGATCGAAGTGCAGGTCACCGGCGTCAAAGCTCAGCTTGTTCACGCGCTCGGCATCGGCGGCGAACCAGGCCTTGAGGTCGATACCTTCGGCCTCGAGTTTCTCCTGATGAGCCTCGAGTGCCTTCCAAGCGGCAGTCGACGTAGCATCGATAGGTGCGGCAACAGTTGCCATAGAGTCCTCCTCAGCATACGGGCGCACGCCTCCATGCGCCCGGACATTCAGATGCCACTATTCTAGCGCAGGTCAAGACTACAATCAGCGAGCGTTGCCAATCGGCCCCCAAACGGCAACCGATCAAAAAGGGACAGGCTTTTTTGGCAGGTCAAACGCTTTACCAACCAAAAATAACCCGTCTTTTTATGGCAAATATTAGGCCGCGGCGCAGACGCTACCGAGCAACTCACGCAGAGGAGACCCGATGCCCTCCAGCAGTTCGGGCGCGATAATGGCAAAAACGGGAACCTCGCCGGTGCCCACGACAGCAGGCACCTTGCCCTCCGAGACAATGCATCCATAAGGCACAAAGCCGTCTTCGCCGGCATCGAGCGCCGCCATGCGACGCGCGAGCTCGCGCGCAAAGCCGGCAGTATCGGCATCGCCAATCGCCAGGACAAAGTCCACGCCTTCGTCGGTCGCCAGGGCTACGGCCTCATCGACCAAATCGTCTCCCCCATCGCCCCCGACCAAGCCGCAGCGAAAAAGCACGCGTTCGAGCAGAGCTCGATCAAGCGAGCCGAGCGCCGCCGAGACGAGCTCATCGTGCGTATGTTTGTCACCGCCCAACACGACCAGCGCCTTGGTGCCACCGTAGTGAGCGACCAATCGTCCGCACCAGCGAGCCACGTCTCCATCCGCAACAAGGCGCGTCGGCATACCAAACCCATAATTGACCATCTTTCCCACAACCCTTCCGTGCGTATAGGCGGTATCGATCGTTAGGCTCATGCTACGAAGCGAGCTTTTCCGAGCTGTTTCGCGCTCTTTAGGGCTGCGTTAAAAACCCGATGCAGCTGCACGACTATACCTGCCAAAAAGGGACAGGTTTTGACGATGTCCGGATGAGCGGGTATTATCGAACATGTATTCGATAAGAACATGTGTTTGATGAAAGGGCACGGATGGCGCACGAGCAGCACACCTATATCTGCATCGACCTCAAGACGTTTTATGCCAGCGTCGAGTGCGTGGACCGCGGGCTCGATCCACTCACCACCAACCTGGTCGTTGCCGACGAATCACGCGGACGCACGACCATCTGCCTCGCCATCACACAGGCCATGAAGGACTTAGGTATTCACAACCGCTGCCGTCTGTTCGAAATTCCCGATGGCATCGACTACATCACGGCCGTACCGCGCATGCAGCATTACATGGAGGTGTCGGCGAAAATCTACGGTATCTATCTGGAATACGTCAGCCCCCAGGACGTGCACGTCTACTCCATCGATGAGTGCTTTATCGACGTGACGCCCTATCTGGACCTCTATCACACCGATGCGGAAGGGTTCGCCTGCACGCTGCGCGACGAGGTCCTCGCGCGCACCGGCATCACGGCTACGGTCGGCATCGGCCCCAACCTATTCCAGGCCAAGGTAGCGCTCGACATTACCGCCAAGCACGTACCCAGCCGCATCGGCATACTCGACGACGAGGCCTTTCGCAAGGAGATCTGGCCCCATCGTCCCATCACCGATATCTGGGGCATCGGTCCCGGCGTGGCAGCCCGCCTCGAGAAATACGGCGTCTACGATCTGATGGGCGTCGCGGCGCTCGACGAAAACCTGCTCTACGACGAGCTCGGCGTCAATGCCGAATATCTCATCGACCATGCCTTCGGGCGCGAGCCGACAACCATCGCCGACATCCAAGCCTATCGCCCGCAAGCAACTTCGACCACCACAGGACAGGTGCTCTCGAAGGGTTATGCCTACGAACAGGCCTATACCGTCTTGCGCGAGATGGTCGATGCCGCCGTGCTGGATTTGATCGACAAGCACGTGGTGTGCGACAGCATCTCGCTCTTTGTGGGCTATGCAAGCGAGCGCGCCGACATCCGCAGGCTTGATGCCAGCGGCACTGCACAATATGTGGACGGATGCGGACACCTGCGCTCGAGTACGTCGAGCATCGAACCCACCGCAACCGCCGGCCCCGAGCTCGCACCCCGTGCGCCCAAGCCCGTCCAGCGCGATGACGAACGGCGTCGTCTGGTACGTGAGGCGCAGGCAATCGACGGCATCTTTGTGGGAGAGCATGGCGGCAAACCGCGCGGTGGCTATGCCGCACTCTTTGCGCACTCCAACGCCTCGCGAAAGCTGCCCGAGCGTACCAATTCGTTCAAGAAGATCATGGGCTATTTCGATGAGCTCTGGGCGCAGACTGTCGATCCCAAACGACCGGTCAAGCGCATCAATCTGGGATTTGGCAACCTCATGCCCGAGGAATTTGCCACCATCGATCTGTTCAGCGATATCGAGGCCGATGAGCGCGAGCGCGACCTGGCACGCGCCGTGCTGGCCGTGAAAGGCAAATACGGCAAGAACGCGCTGGTTAAGGGGCTGAGCTTTACCGCCGGCGCCACCGCGCGCGAACGCAACGATCAGGTAGGAGGACATCGTGCCTAAGTCCCAACAACAGCCGATGCGGCCACCGACACCTTTTGAACGCCTAGCGGACCCCGAGGGAAGACGTCGCTCCGCCGACCCAAAGCTCACCGCCAACGGCACCGTCCGTGCCGGCCGTGCCGCGCAGTTTATGCCCTTTGCCGCCCTCGCGGGATACTACGAGCTCGTGCGTAAACAAGAGATCACCGCCGAGCCAAAATGCGAACTCACAGAAGAAAAAGCCCTCGAACTTTCGAAAAAGCTCGAGGGCCTCAAGCGCGGCGACTTGGTTCGTGTCACCTATTACGATGCATACGGCTATCGCAGCCGCACCGGCATCCTCGACGAGGCGCTCCCTGCTTTCAAACTCCTCAAGCTCAAAGATATCGCCATCGACTTCGACGACATCCAGGACATCGAGCTACGCGGACGAGCCTAGGCAAGGACGCGCATCCAAGGCAAGGCCTACAGCGTCATGACGTAGTAACCCGCATCTCTCACGGCAGCCTCAAGGACACCGCGATCGATCGGCCGCTTGGAGCGCACGCGCGCTGTGTGGTCCGCATACGTCACCGTTGCCCACACGCCATCCAGCGCATTGAGAGCATTGGCTACGTTCTGAGCGCAGCCGTCACAGCTCATGCCGCCGATGAGCAGCTCATCGCTATAGGGATAGTGCGATGCATCGGTATCCACCACAACAACCTTTTTGGCCTTCTTACCGCTCGCGCCATCGCTGCAGCAGCTCTTTCCGTGTGTCGAGGCGACAATGCGACGCAGTCCAAAAAACATGCCGACGGCAATGACGGCCAACACGATGAGATTCGCAGGGTTGAGCAAGTCGCTCATGCGTTCCCCTTTCAAGTAGCACTATCTAGATACCCCCATGGGGTGTCCCCATCTTAACCCAAAATCGTGTCCGTTCGGTCAATTAGTTTCCCTCTTCAAACTTTTTTGTTGACCATGACTTACTTTCGTGTATAAGTTTTCCTAGGCTAACAACTGAGGACCCGAAAGGAGCATCGTGACTCGAACCATTGACATCCCAACATACCAAACGGCTGTCGTGCGCAACTGCTCCCCTACGCTCGCAGGTATCAAGCCGGCTTCGCTCTTTACCTATCCCGGCGTCTACGCCAACCAAAACGGAAAACCCGGCGCCGCCCATATCGAAGAGCGACGCTCTCGCCTGCTCGCCGTCATAGCCCAATGCAACCGCGAGCTCCAGCCACTCGGAATCCATATGAGCGTTTTGGTCTGGCGCCCCTGCGGAGCGCTCATCTATGTGTATCGCCCTGCGGACCTCATGCGATACCTCTCCGACCCCCGTGCCACGACGGCGCTAGCCGCCGAAGGTTACGATGTCCACAACCTGCCCGCATCCCTGGTGCATCTCGCCGCGCGCATCACGCTGGCAAGCAGCAATGCCGCAGAAAGCGCCTATGACGGCAGCGTCTGCGCACTCGCGCGAAATAGGCACTGCGATACGGGGTGCATATGCGAGTTCCCCCACGAAATTGGCTATTTTTTGGGCTATCCCTACGAAGATGTCCATCAGTTTATCGTCCAGCACGGCGAAAACTATAAGGTCTTTGGCGCATGGAAGGTATACACAAACGTTGAGCAGGCGCTCACGACCTTCGATTCCTATCGCGCATGCACGCAATACCTTACCTACATCTATCAACAGGGCTGCACCCTGGAACAACTTGTCCAGGCAACCCGATAGAGCATACAAGACGCGGCCGCACGCCGCACAACCGAAAGGAAAACATATGAGCAAGATCGCCGTCGTCTACTGGAGCGGTACAGGCAACACCGAGGCCATGGCAAACTTCGTTGCCGAGGGTGCAACCGGTGCCGGCGCCGAGGCAGAGGTCATCTCCTGCGCCGACTTCTCCGCAGACAAGGCCGCCAACTATGACGCCATTGCCTTCGGCTGCCCCGCCATGGGTTCCGAGGAGCTTGAGTATGACGAGTTCCAGCCTATGTGGGACGAGGTCAAGGAGACCCTCGGCGATAAGAAGGTCGTCCTCTTTGGCTCTTATTCGTGGGCCGAGGGCGAGTGGATGGACAACTGGAAGGCCGATGCCGACGAGGCGGGCGTCAATGTCGTCGATTCCGTCATTTGCTACGATGCGCCCGACGATGAGGGCGAGACCGCTTGCAAGGCCCTCGGAGCCGAGCTCGCGTAACGAACCCAGGACCTCCAAAAGAGTCTGCATCAAAGCGCATCCTTATCCCTACAAAAGAGCGGGGGCTGGATTCAAGTCCAGCCCCCGCTCTTTTATAACGGCAGTTACATCAACCGGCTACGAGATATTGCCCAAGAACGCCTTGGTGCGCTCGCTCTTGGGGTGGTCGAAGACCTCGCTCGGCGTACCCTCTTCCACAATGACGCCGCCGTCCATAAAGACGACGCGGTCGGCGACGTCGCGGGCAAAGCCCATCTCGTGCGTCACGACGATCATGGTCATGCCATCGCGTGCCAGGTCGCGCATGACACCCAGAACGTCGCGAACCAGCTCGGGATCGAGCGCCGACGTGGCCTCGTCAAAGAGCATAACGTGAGGGTTCATCGACAGGGCGCGGGCGATGGCAACGCGCTGCTGCTGGCCGCCCGAGAGCTGGCTCGGCATAAAGTCGATACGCTCGGCAAGACCGACCTTGGTCAGCTCCTCGACGGCGATCTTCTCGGCCTCTTCCTTGCTGCGCTTGAGCACCTTTTGCTGCGCAAGCATGACGTTCTTTTTGACCGACAGGTGCGGGAACAGGTTGAACTGCTGAAACACCATGCCCAAGTGCGTACGCACCTTATTGAGGTCAACGCCCTTGGCGCACACATCCACGCCCTCGACGACAATCGAACCACTCGTAGGATGCTCCAGACGATTGATGCAGCGAAGCATCGTCGACTTGCCCGAGCCCGAAGGACCCAGAACTACGACGACCTCGCCCTTATGCACATCCAGATCGATATCGCGCAGGACCACGTTATCGCCAAAGGCCTTCTGGAGGTTTTTAATGCTGACGACGACCTCGTTCGAGTTATTGGTTTCGCTCATGATAGGACCTCCTTACAGACCGGCGATGTGATCGGCAGGCGTCGCGACAACCTGTCCGGCGCTCTTGGCGGGACGCTTCTTCTTGGTCTCGGTCGTACCCAAAAGCCTCGCCTCAAGACCGCTCACCAAGCGAGCGAGCGGCAGGGTGATGACCAGATAGAACAGGGCGGCAACCACGTACGGTGTAATGGAGCCCGTCGTGGCCACGATGGTACGGGCGTTCATGACGATTTCGACCACACCCACGGCGGCAAGCAGCGACGTATCCTTGTAAAGCAAGATAAACTCGCTGGTCAGCGTAGGCAAAACATTGCGGAACGTCTGCGGAATCATAACGTAGAGCAGCGTCTGGAAGGCATTCATGCCCAGAGAGCGAGCAGCCTCGTTTTGGCCCTTGGGGATCGATTGAATACCGGCACGGAAGATCTCGCACAGGTACGCAGACGAGTTCATGGCCATGACGATAACGCCCAAAACATAGTCGTCCACCTTGACGCCGGCCAACGGCAGACCGAAGAACGCGATATAGATCTGCAGGAACGCCGGCGTACCGCGGATGATATTCACATAGATGCCGGCGAGGCAGCGCAGGATGCGCGACTTGGAGATGCGCATGAGCGACAAGGCAAAGCCAAAGGGAATTGCCAGCGGAAACGCCACAAGCACGATCGAGAGCGACATAAGGAAGCCCTTAAAGACGATCGGCAGGCTTTGGACCAAAATGACTGGGTTTAAGAACAGGCGCAGGAACATATTGGAGTTCCAGGCCTCGACCCACGGCTGCTCCTTAAGATCGGCCAGGAAGTTATCGAATGCCGTCACGCCCTTGATCTCCACCGACGGAATCTTGGAGATCTTCTTGGTCGAGCCATCGGCCAAAGTGCAGGTGCCGCTAAAGGCCTCATCGCCGCCCTCGACGGGAAACGTCACACCGTAAACCTCGACACGGAAAAAGCCGCCGGCAGGCGCCGTCTCGCCAAAGTCAATCTTGAGTGTCTGGCCGTCAGCCTTGCACGTGGGTTTCATGGGCGTACGATCCATGAGGTCCTCGCCCGAGAGCATCGTCAATCGCGTGTCATCGGTACCAAACGTCGTGCCGTCGACAAACGTCAGCGAAAGACCGCTCAGCTCCTCGTCGGCATCGGCCTGGACCTCCCAGGTAATGCGCGTCTCGGTACCGCCGACCACAGCGCTGCCCGAACCAGTGTTGGGTCGGGCGGTAATCTTTGCGGTCTCAAGCGCCTGGGCGGTCGTGGGCGCATATGCCCCCGCGCACATCAGCGCGAGCGCCACGGCCATGACGCAGGCTAGCTTTTGGAGCAAGGCGGGCAGTGGAAAACGCTGCTCCGCGGCCCCTTTG
>DBFWDM010000290.1:0-6925 GCA_048484635.1 Collinsella sp. | reverse complement strand
TTCAACAGATCTGCCTGCCGAAGCGGGCATACACAGAGGACTCATCGCTATGAACCGTGAGAGGTATCGCGGCGACCTGCCCCTATCGGGGGTGGGCGCCTATGTCATCGCTTAAGACGACGCATCGCTGGGCGGTCGCTCGGCAAAACCCCGAGCTCGAAAAGGAGCTTTCGGCTGGCCTGGGCATACCCGGGCTGGTGGCGCGCATTATGGTTGCGCACGGCATTACATCCATCGAGGAAGGCCAACTGTTTTTGACGCCTTCGCTCGATCGCGACTGGGCGGACCCGCTCGTTATTCCGGGCATGGCGGTCGTCGCCGACCGCGTTGAGCGCGCTGTTCGCAGTCACGAGCGCATCGCCGTCTTTGGCGATTTTGACGTCGACGGCATAACGTCGACTTGTCTGTTGACCGAGGCGCTGCGGATGTTTGGCGCCAATGTCACACCGTTTATCCCGCACCGCTTTGACGAGGGGTACGGCCTGTCGCGTGCGGCGCTCGACCGCGTCAACGAGCTCGCCCAACCCAACCTGATTGTGACCGTCGATAACGGTATTGCTGCCAAGGAAGAGGTCTCCTATCTGGAGAGCCTGGGGATCGATTTGGTGGTCACGGACCATCACGAGCCTTCCGACCAGGTGCCGCAGGGCGTGCCCCTGACCGACCCCAAGCTCGAGGACGAGGGTCCCTCGCGCGAGCTTGCCGGTGCCGGCGTGGCACTCAAACTGGTGCAGGTCCTGGGCGAGCGTTTGGGCAAGCCGTCGTATTGGCGTTCGCTGATAGAGGTCGCGGCGCTGGGCACCGTATCCGACATGATGCCGCTCACGCCCGAGAATCGCGCACTGGTCGCCGAGGGCATCCAGCAGATGCGCGTGACGGCCCGTCCCGGCTATATCGCGCTTGCCGCACTTGCCAAGGCCGATCTTTCTACCATTACGGCCGACGGCCTGTCATTCTCGCTCATTCCCCGCTTAAACGCTGCCGGTCGCATGGCCGATCCCAAGCTGGCGCTCGACCTGCTGCTTGCCCGCAATCCCATCGAAGCAAGCGCGCTGGCGGCTGAGCTCGAAGAAATCAACCGCCAGCGCCGTGAGATCGAGGCGGAGCTCACGCGCGATGCCATGGCAAAGGTCGAGGAGACCTATGACGGCGGACGCGCGATCGTCGTGGGCGGCGAAGGCTGGCACGAGGGTGTCAAGGGCATCGTGGCAAGCCGTCTGACCAACCGCTATCACGTGCCGGCGCTGCTGTTCTCGATCGAGGACGGTATCGCGCGCGGCTCTGGTCGCTCGGTGGGCAAAGTTAACCTGTTTGACGCCGTCGAGCGCTGTTCCGACCTGCTGATTCGTCGCGGCGGACATGCCGGTGCGGTGGGTGTGACCATCGAGGTATCCAAGCTCGACGAGTTCCGCCGTCGCCTTTCCGCCGTGTTGTCCGAGCTTCCCGCCGAGGACTTTGAGGACACCGACGAGGTTGCCGCCACGGTCGACCTTTCCGAGCTGAATATCGAGACTATAGAGCAGATTTCCCGCCTTGAGCCGTTTGGCCAGGGTAATAAGGTGCCGCTGCTGGCTGCCGAGGGCGTGACGATGTGTGATCGCGCCGTGGTGGGTAAAACCGGCGAGCACATGCGCTTTGTGGCGACCGATGGCGCCGCGAGCGTGCCGGCCATTATGTTCCGCGTGCCGCAAATCGATAAGCTCATCAACTGCGATAGCGCTGTCGACTTGGTGTTCGAGGCCGTTGCCGAGCATTGGCAGGGTCGTGTGAAGCCCAAGCTCATGGTCAAGGATGTTCTGGTCCGCGATACCACGCTGCCCAGCGTCGACGATCCGGCATGCGAGCTTCGTCGTGGCGTGCAGCCGGCGGATTCCGGCCTGCGCTTGGAGTCGCGCAAGCGCGAGACGCTCGCCCAGCTTTCCTATACCGAGCTCACGCGCTCGCTTATCCATAGCTTTATCGGATCGAACCAGCCGCACCGCGCGCAGGTTGAGGCGCTCGACGCCTTGGCCGATCACCAGAGCGTCTTGACGGTTATGGGAACGGGCCGCGGCAAGTCGCTCATCTTCCATGTGCATGCCGCGCGTGAGGCGGTGCTTCGCGGACGTGCGAGCATCTTTGTCTATCCGCTGCGTGCACTTGTTGCCGACCAGGCCTATCACCTCTCGTCGACGATGGCATCGCTTGGCATTGGCGTTGGCATGCTGACCGGCGAGACCGTGGAGGCCGCACGCGATGACGTGTTCGCCGGCCTAGCTTCGGACCGCACCGGTATCGTGCTCACGACGCCCGAGTTCCTATCTATCCACCGTGACCGCTTCGCGCGTTCGGGCCGCATCGGCTTTGTCGTTATCGATGAGGCGCATCATGCCGGTCTTGCCAAGGGCGGCGACCGGAGCGCATACCTCGACATGCCCGATATCCTCAAGGCCCTGGGCGATCCGGTCGTTATGGCGGCGACGGCCACCGCGACGGCTCCGGTCGTGGCGGAGCTTGCCCGCGTGCTGCCGATTACCCGTACGGTGGTCGACGAGACCGTGCGCGAGAACTTGCAGCTCGAGGACGACCGCGATCTTGCGAGCCGCGAAAACCGCCTGGTGTCCATCGTCGCGACGGGGGAGAAGACCGTCATCTACGTCAACTCGCGTGATCAGTCCGTGGCGCTTGCCAAGACGCTACGCAAACGCGTTCCCGACTGCGCGTCGCATATCGCCTTTTACAACGCGGGCCTTACGCGCACCGACCGCCATCGCGTAGAGGAGGCGTTTCGAGACGGCAGCCTCAGCTGCATTGTCTCGACATCTGCCTTTGGCGAGGGCGTCAACCTTCCCGATATTCGTCATGTCGTGCTCTATCACATGCCGTTTGGCGGCATTGAGTTTAACCAGATGAGTGGCCGCGCCGGTCGCGATGGCCAGCCCGCCGTGATCCATCTGCTCTATTCGTCGCGCGATGCCCGCATTAACGAGCGCCTACTCGACTGCTATGCGCCCGAGCGCGACGAGCTCGTCACGCTCTATCGTGCGTTGCAGACCATGTGGCGCTCCAACCGCGGCAAGACCGGGGACGATTCCTTTAGCGCGAGCGATATCGACATCGCGCAGATGTGCCTTGCCATCGATGCGCGCACGCCGGTCGACGAGCGCTCGGTGGAAAGTGGCCTGGGAATCTTCGAAGAGCTTGGTTTCTGTCGCGTTTCGGGGTTTGACGACACTCGTCGCATCGCGATGGCCGAAAATCCCGGCCGCGTGCAATTGAGCAGGTCGATTCGCTATTTGGAGGGCTTGCGCTCGCGCATGGAGTTCTCGGCTTTTCGGAGCTGGGCACTCGATTCGTGCGCTTCTGATATGCTAGCCAAAGTTAACCGCCCGATCGTTCCGCGGGCCTAGGGGAAGGGGACCTCGATGGATGCCGCAGCCCGTACCGCCCATGATTCCACCCTCCAGCCTTTTTCGGAGATGGAGCACTATAAGCATGCCGATGAGCTGCCGCCCGAGATTATGGCGGACAGCTACGACAAGCTGGAGCGCCTGTGCCTCAAATATATGAATGAGGACGACTTCTCCAAGGTGGAGCAGGCCTACTGCTTTGCCGCCGAGAAGCACTGCAACCAAAAGCGCCGTTCGGGCGAGATGTACATTAACCATCCCGTCGAGGTTGCCATCATTTTGGCCGATCTCAAAATGGACTGCGATGTGGTGTGCGCCGCGCTGCTGCACGATACCGTCGAGGATACCGAGACCTCGCTTGCCGATGTTTCCGGCCTGTTTGGCGATACGGTGGCCGAACTCGTCGATGGCGTGACCAAGCTCACCAACATCGAAGTCGACAGCATGGACGAGAAGCAGGCCCTCACGCTGCGCAAGATGTTCCTCGCCATGTCCAAGGACATCCGCGTCATCATCGTTAAGCTTGCCGACCGTCTGCACAACATGCGCACCCTTGCAGCCCTGCGTGAGGACCGTCGCCTGTTTAAGGCTCGCGAGACCATGGATGTGTATGCGCCCCTGGCCGACCGTCTGGGCATGAGCTCCATTAAATGGGAGCTCGAGGACCTGTCCTTCTTCTACCTTGAGCCCGACGCCTACCAGCGCATCGCGCGCATGGTGGCGGAGTCGCGTGAGGTCCGTGAGCGTTATCTGGCCGAGACCATCAAGACGCTCACCGATGAGCTCAACCGCATTGGCCTGGAGGACTTCCAGATCAACGGCCGTTCCAAGCACTATTGGTCCATCTACCAAAAGATGAAGCGCAAGGGCAAGGAGTTCTCCGAGATCTACGACCTGGTGGCACTGCGCGTCATCACGCATTCGGTGCGCGATTGCTATTCCACGCTCGGCGCGGTGCATACGCTGTGGCACCCCATGCCCGGTCGCTTTAAAGACTATATCGCCATGCCCAAGGTCAATAACTACCAGTCGCTCCATACGACGGTTATCGGCCCCACGGCCCGCCCGCTCGAGATTCAGATTCGAACCTATGAGATGCATGAGCAGGCCGAGTACGGCATTGCCGCCCACTGGCTCTATAAGAAGTCGGGCGGATCGTCTGCGTCTAAGACCAATGATGCCCAGCGTCTGGACGACCAAATTAACTGGCTCAAACATTCGCTCGATTGGGCTGCGTCTGATGAGATCACCGACGCCAAGGAATACCTGCATTCGCTGAAGGTCGACCTCTTCGATCAGGAGATCTTCGTCTTTACGCCCAAGGGCGAGGTCATGGCGCTTCGTGCCGGCTCCACGCCGCTCGACTTTGCCTACGCCGTTCACACCGAGGTGGGAAACCACTGCGTCGGCGCTAAGATCAACGGTGCGGTGGCCCCGCTCACGCACGAGATCAAGACGGGCGACCGCGTTGAAATCCTGACCAACAAGAGTTCCAAGCCGTCGCGCGATTGGCTCAAGATTGTCAAGACGCCTTCCGCCAAGTCAAAGATCCGCCGCTATTTTGCCGCCGCGACCAAGGACGACGACGCTGCCGCCGGTCGCGATATGCTGGCCAAGGACCTGCGCAAGCGCGGGTATGGCATCTCTACGCCGCGATCCACGCGTGCGCTCAACGCCGTGGCGGAGCAGTTTAACTACAAGCAGCTCGAGGACTTGTTTGCCGCCGTCGGCGCCGGCAAGGTTGCCCCGCGCGCTGTGGGTAACAAGGTCGAGCAAATCTTGGACCCCAAGCCCGAGGAGCAGCTCACCAAGACCGAAGCCATTGCCGAGGTCGTCAAGCAGCCGGCCCGAGGCTCCAACCGCAAGCCGCAAAAGCGCGGCAAGAGCGCCAGTAACGGCATTATCGTCAAGG
The DNA here is from genome assembly GCA_048484635.1 of Collinsella sp. GTDB lineage: Bacteria > Actinomycetota > Coriobacteriia > Coriobacteriales > Coriobacteriaceae > Collinsella. The sequence goes on along the minus strand of DBFWDM010000290.1, from coordinate 1,624 downwards.
GCGAGAGCAACAGCGGCCTGCTGGTCCGTCTGGCTCATTGCTGCAACCCCGTGACGGGCGACGACATCGTTGGCTTCATCACGCGCGGTCGCGGCGTCTCGGTGCATCGCGCCAACTGCCCCAACGTCAAGGGTCTTATGGAACATCCCGAGCGCATGATCGATGTGGAGTGGGACGGCGCTGCCGACACCCTCTTCCAGGTCGAGATCGTGGTCGAGTGCTTGGACCGCATGGGCCTGCTCAAGGATGTCACCATTGCCATTGGCGATGCGGGCGGCAATATCCTTTCTGCCGCCACGTCGACCAACCGCGAGGGTATTGCAACCCTGCGCTTCATGGTCGAGATCTCGGACGCGAGCGGTCTGGATCCGCTGCTGGCTTCCATCAGCAGTGTCGATTCGGTCTACGACGCTCGCCGCCTGATGCCCGGCGAAGGCGGAGCTCAGCTCAAGCGCCGTGTGTAGGTGCGAGAGCCTCTCAGCATCATAGATATTGGTTACGTTCGAGGCATCGTTTGGTGCCTCGAACGTATTTTAGAAGGAGGGTATGCGCATGGACGATATGACTTTGGACCTGACACCCCGAGGCGCGGCTTCGATTGAGGCGCTCGTCAACGGCCCGATTCAGACCAACAGCTACGCCGTGATTTCGAATGACGAGTGCTTAATCGTCGACCCGGCGTGGGAGGGCGAGCGTCTTGTGGAGCATATCCACACCGCGCATCCTGAGGTGCGCGTACTCGGCTCTGTCTGCACGCACGGTCATGCCGACCATGTTGGCGGGGTTGCCGGGGTTCGAGCTGTCGTTGGCGACAGCGCACTATATGAGTTGTGCGCTAAGGACGTGACGGTACCTCGCGCAAATATCGAGGAGCAGCGCGCCATATGGGGTATCGAGACGCCCGATCCGGGTGAGCCGACGCGTTTGCTTGCCGAGGGCGATACAATCGAGGTGGGCGACGTCTGCCTGCAGGTGATCGAGACGCCGGGGCATACGCCGGGCGGCATCGTCCTGTTCGCCGCGACCGAGCAGGGGAACATCGCCTTTGTGGGCGACACGCTTTTCCCGGGCAGCCACGGTCGTACCGATCTTTCCGGCGGTGACGAGGCGGCGATTATGCGCTCGCTCTCCAAACTTGCCAAGACGCTTCCGCCCGATACCGTTTGCTTGACGGGCCATGGCGATTCGACCACGATGGCGCGCGAACTTATGCAGAACCCGTTTATGCAGATGTAGGCTCGAAGCCGTCTTTCGAACCACGAAGACCGGTCAATCGTCAAGCTATTTTCCCCAGTGGGTCGATTCTGTGGGGCAAACGGTCAAAATTTGTCCAATCGGATGGTATTCGTGAACAAACGAACGTTTATGCTCGGGTATGTCGTGGTAAAATCTCAGGCGTTATCGGAGCAACCTTACAGGAGGTTTCTTTTATGCTCGTCAACGCAGCAGACATGCTCAAGAAGGCCGAGGCCGGCAAGTACGGTCTCGGTGCCTTCAACACCAACAACCTCGAGTGGACCCTGGCTATTCTCCAGGCCGCCGAGGAGGCCAAGTCTCCGCTGATCCTTCAGTGCACCGCTGGTGCCGCTAAGTGGATGGGCGGTTTCAAGGTCTGCGCCGACAT
>DBFWDM010000289.1:0-2869 GCA_048484635.1 Collinsella sp. | reverse complement strand
ATAGTTTCGTTGATCATCTGTTCCCCTTTCGCATAGGCGCTATTGTACGCTTTAGCCGAGCAAAGTGCCGCAGCAATGTTGATTGGGGACAGACTTAAATGCGTGAAAACGCTCATTTAAGTCTGTCCCCAATCAACAGACGGCCCCATATCGCTCAAAAGAAAAAACCTCCGCAGGTTTCCCCGCGGAGGCTTTTGCCACAAAGACTATTTGTCGGTGTCGGCACCGACGACGGCATGGTCATCGTCAGCATCATCGGATGCGGCTTCGGCATCCTCCTGCATGGCCGCCTGCGCAAAGGCCGCGGCATCAGCCGCCAGCTCCTCCTCGCTCATGCGAGGCACGCGCTTCTTGGTCGGCATGCCGGCCGCCTTGGCATTGCGCTCCTCCTTGGCCGCCAGGATATCGCCCTCGCGCTCAAGGTAGGCGTCCCACTCGTTATCAAGCAGGGCATTCACGGCATCGCCCTCGACAGTCTCGCGCTCAAGCAGCACCTTCGCCATCAGATCGAGCTGATCGCGACGGGCATCCAAGATCTCGACAGCACGACGATGGGCCTCGCGCATGATGCGCTGAACCTCGATATCAATGCGGCGCGCCGTCTCCTCGGAGTAATCCTGGTGATCGGCGTAATCGCGACCAAGGAACACCTGATGTTGCGCCTCGCCAAACACTTGCGTGCCCAGCTCCTCGCTCATGCCCAGGCGCGTGACCATCTCGCGCGCCATCTTGGTTGCGCGCTCCAGATCGTTGCTCGCGCCCGACGTAATATCATCGCACATGAGCTCCTCGGCAACGCGACCGCCCAAGAACACGGCAAGCTCGTCGAGCATCTCGTTCTTGGTCTTGAGGAAGTGGTCCTCCTGCGGAAGCTGCAGCGTGTAGCCCAGCGCCTGGCCGCGGCTGACGATCGAGATCTTGTGGACCGGATCGGAGTGCTCCAGGATGTGGCCCACCAGGGCGTGACCGCTCTCGTGGTAGGCAATCGTGGTGCGCTCGTCCTCGGTCATCACGCGACCCTTGCGCTGCGGTCCGGCAATCACGCGCTCCATCGATTCCTCGACCTCGTCCATCGAGATCACGGAACGATGACGGCGAGCGGCCAGCAGCGCAGACTCGTTGAGCAGGTTCGCTAAATCGGCACCAGTAAAGCCAACGGTCATCTGGGCGAGCTTCTCAAACTTAACGTCCTCGTCCATCGGCTTGTTCTCGGCATGCACGCGCAAAATCTGCTCGCGGCCTTTCACGTCCGGACGGTCGACCGTAACCTGACGGTCAAAACGGCCGGGACGCAGCAGCGCCGGATCCAGAATGTCGGGGCGGTTGGTGGCGGCGATCAGGATGACCGACTCGCTCTCCTCAAAACCGTCCATCTCGACCAGCAGCTGGTTGAGCGTCTGCTCGCGCTCGTCGTGGCCGCCGCCCAAGCCGGCTCCGCGCTGACGTCCCACGACATCGATCTCATCGATGAAGATGATCGACGGGGCCTGGGACTTGGCCTCCTTAAAGAGGTCACGCACACGGCTGGCGCCGACACCCACGAACATCTCGACAAAGTCGGAACCAGAGATGCTAAAGAACGGCACGCCCGCCTCGCCGGCAACGGCCTTAGCCAGCAGCGTTTTACCGGTGCCCGGAGGCCCCACCAGCAACACGCCACGCGGGATCTTGGCACCCAGTTTGCGATAGCGGTCCGGATCGCTCAAAAAGTCACGGATCTCCTCGAGCTCCTCGACTGCCTCGTCCACGCCGGCAACGTCTTCAAACTTGACCTTGGGGCGTGTGGCCTCGTTGGTCTTGGCGTTGGTCTTGCCAAACTGCATGTTCCTGTTGTTGGCGCCCATCATCTGGCGCATAAAGTAGAACATGATGGCGATAAGGGCGATCGTCGGAAGCACACTCATCGCCAAGTCGCCCCAAAAATCGGGATCGTTGGTGTTGACGATGTACTTGGTATCGGGGTGCTCCGCCATGAGCTCGGCAAGCGAATCGGAGCCGACATAGGTCGAGGAGAAGCTCTTGAGCTCGCTCGTATCGCCCTTGTCCTTCTTCGTCTTCCAGTAATGACCCGTCACGCTTCCATCTTGAACCGTATAGGTCAGATCTTCGACGCGATCCTGCTTGATGGCGCTCACCATCTCGCTCGTCGCGAGCTTAACGGTATTGCTGGAATTGGCAAAGCCGGAGCCCATGTTAAAGAAGGCGTAGCCCAGAAGCGCGCAAGCCAAAATAAAATACAGCCAGCCCGTACGCGTGGGCTTCTTGCCTCCGGGCATCCCCGGGATCTTAGGCTCCCGGGGAGTCTGGGAATTGTTATCGTTATGGTCGTCGGGCATCTTACGAATAAACCTCCGGTTTCAAAATGCCCAGATACGGAAGGTTACGATAGCGCTCGGCATAGTCGAGGCCGTAGCCCACCACAAAGGCATCGGGGCAATGGGTTCCAACATACTTGGGCGTGATGGCCGAGACGCGGTCCTCAACGTCCTTCCACAGGAAGGCGGCGACCTCCAGAGAAGCGGGCTTGCGGCTCTCGAGGTTCTTCATCAGGTACTTGAGGGTCAGGCCCGAGTCCAGAATGTCCTCGACGATCAGCACGTCGCGACCACGGATGTCGATATCCAGGTCCTTAATGATACGCACGATGCCCGAAGACTTCACACCGTCGCCATAGCTCGAAACAGCCATGAAATCGATGTTGGTCGGCAGCTCGATCTTGCGCATCAGATCGCCCATAAAGACAACAGCGCCGCGCAGAACCGCGATCAGCACCAGATCCTTACCAGCGTAGTCGCGCGTAATCTCCTCGCCCAGGCGAGAAACGATACCGTCGATATCCTCCTGCGTAAACAGAACCTTCTCGATATCC
>DBFWDM010000288.1:0-3135 GCA_048484635.1 Collinsella sp. | reverse complement strand
CGCGGCAACGGTTTCGCTGTTTTTCGTGAGCGTCATCATGATGAACCTGCTGGCCAACAAAGAGCTCATCAGCCTGCCGTATCTGGCACTCGATTGCGGCTTTGTGGTGAGCTGGGTTTCGTTTTTGTGCCAGGACATGATTTGCAAGCGCTTTGGCGCCAAGGCATCCATCAAAATCTCTATCCTCGCGCTGCTGGTCAACCTGGCCGTGAGCCTGTGCTTTTGGGCATGTTCGCTCACGCCCGGCATGTGGGGCGCCTACTACGACACGGGCATGATCGAGGTCAACACCGCCCTTAACGCCACCATCGGCGGCACCTGGTACGTGGTGCTGGGCTCTTCGCTGGCAATGCTCGTTTCTGCCGTGGTTAACTCCACGCTCAACCAGTCGCTCGGCCGCATGCTCAAAAAGAATAACTTTGCGAGCTTCGCCTTCCGCTCCTATGTGTCCACGGGTGTTGGCCAGTTTATCGACAACCTGGTCTTTGCCATTGTGGTGAGCCACACGTTCTTCGGTTGGACCTGGGTGCAGGTCCTTATGTGCTCGCTGACGGGCGCTGTCGCCGAGCTGCTGTGCGAGGTCTTCCTGAGCCCCGTGGGCTACAAGGTCGTGCGCGGCTGGGAGCGCGAGAACGTGGGCTCCGAGTACCTCGAGCGCCACGCAACCGCCTAAGGAGCAAGTATGCGGGTTTTGATCACGGGCGCTTCGGGCGGTATCGGAGCCGCATGCGTGCAGCGCTTTTTGGACGAGGGCCACGAGGTCGTGGGCTTTGATCTGCTGCCGGCAGCGATCGAACACGAGCGCTACCGCCATCTGATCGTTGATGTTCGCGAGCCGGACTCGTTTCCAGGCGACCTTGAACCCCAAGTGATCGTGAACGTTGCCGGTACGCAGGATTCGGCCGACGATATCGCCGCCAACCTGTGTGGCACCATCAACGTGACCGAGCGCTACGCTTTTGTGGGGGAGGGGCTTGTCGCCAAGCCGGCGCCCGCTATCAAATCCGTGGTCAATGTGGGGTCGGCGAGTGGGCATACGGGGTCGGAGTTTCCCGTCTATGCCGCCAGCAAGGGCGGCGTTATCGCCTACACCAAGAACCTTGCAAACCGCTTGGCACCGCAGGCCATCGCCAACAGTGTGGACCCGGGCGGCGTTATCACGCCGCTCAACCGTTGCGTGATGGAAGACGAGCACCTGTGGAACCAGATTATGGAGCTCACGCCGCTTAAGCGCTGGGCCACTGCCCAAGAGATCGCCGAGTGGATCTACTTTGTGGGCGTGACCAACCGGTTTATGACCGGGCAGAGTCTGCTGATCGATGGCGGCGAGGCCGGCCGCACACAATTTATTTGGCCCGAATAGGAAACGCGCCCGACAGAAAACCGTCGGGCGCGTTTTTGATGTATCGATTTTTAGCCGAGGCAAATCCAGTTGACGGGGATCGAGCCATGCTGTTCGAGTAACCGATTGGCAGCGGAGAAGGGGCGCGACCCCATAAAAGCGGGGAGTTCCGCCGTGGCACGATTGGCCGAAAGCGGCGAGGGGTGCGTGGAGGCCAGACAGAACTTGCTGGTTGCCTTACCCGCGCCGGTCGCGGCGAGTTTGCCCTCGACCATCTGCTGGGCAAAGCGACCCCATGCCAAAAAGACGACCGGCTGGGGCAGCTGACAGCAGCGTTCGATAACGTAGTCGGTGAGCGTGCTCCAGCCCAGCTTGGCGTGCGAGTTCGCGGCATGCTCGCGCACGGTGAGCGTGGTGTTGAGGAGCAGGACGCCCTGTTGTGCCCATGGTGTTAGATCTCCCGTGGCGGGAATAGGGCAGCCCAGATCGGCATTGAGTTCCTTGTAAATGTTGCGCAGGCTCGGCGGCAACTTGGCTTGCGTCGCAGGGACCGAAAACGACAGTCCCATGGCCTGGTTGGGTCCGTGATAGGGGTCCTGACCCAAGATGACAACTTTGACCTGGTCGGCCGGCGTATAGGCGAGGGCATTGAGGATGTCGTCTTGTGCCGGGTAGATGATCTGCTCGGCACGCAAAAGGGCGATGCGTTCGAGCAGCTGGTTCGTGGTGTCACGTACCGGCTGCGGCGCATCGCCCAACCAAGTTGCTATGTTGCGGTCGCGAGTTGCGGTGTCCATGGGGCTCCTTTATGGCAGATGCTCTGTTTGCATCTATTGTAAAGGCGCACCGGTTGCCTTTATGCCGCGGCTGCATAAGGAGTGGGGTCTACGAGACGTGCTCGGGCGCTCCTGCCATGCGAGCCTGTCCATGTGCGCGAAGGCGCGGAAGCTCGACAGTTGCCACCATGACGCCGGTGAGGATGAGGGCGGCGCCAAAGAAGGCGATGGGGCTTAGGACCTCGCCGACCAGGAAGAACGAAAAGACAGCGGAGCAGACCGGCTCAAGCGAGAAGGCGAAGCCGGTGGTCTCGGCGGGCACGTGGGGCTGCACGAGCGTCTGGGTGATAAAGCCGTAGGCAGAGCAGATGAGTGCGAGCGCGACGACGACCACGATCTCGCTGGGCGTACTGGGAAGTGTGAAACCGCCAAAGACGCATGCGGCGATACCCGAGAACAAGCCGCCGAAGCCCAGCTGCCAAACGCCCAGAGCCAGCGGGTCGATATCTTCGACAAAGCGCTTCGCCACAATGATATGGCCGGCATAGACAAAGGCGGAGAGCAGCATGATGAGCGCGCCTGGGTTCAGGCTGGTGAAGTCGGCGCCCGAGAGCAGCAACATACCGCAGGTGACGATGGCGGTGCCGACGAGCACTTTGCGTTCGGGGGCGCGGCGCAGCAGGGCGGCGTTGGCAAACGGCACGATCACGACCGTCAGGCTCTGCAAAAAGCCGGCAGTGGAGGCAGAAGTGAGGCTAGAGCCCAAGCACATGCAGGTGAGCTCGGTTGCCATAATGGCGCCGATGATGGCGGCACGGACCATAAGGTCGCGGTTGATGCGGAAAGCGCGCTTGTGGAAGAGCAAAAGGCAGGCCACAAAGGCGATGATGCAGCGCAGCGCAACGATGCTCGTGGCGTTCATGCTGTCCATGCCGATCTTCATGAGGGGGTACGAAAAGCCCCATGCGACGGGAACGGAAAATGAGAGCGCGATTGCTTTTTTGCGATCCATGGGAC
>DBFWDM010000287.1:0-2272 GCA_048484635.1 Collinsella sp. | reverse complement strand
GGCCGAAGAGGCGTCAGCAGGTCAGTGGGTCATCGTCCCGGCATTCAGCATCAGGGTAGCGCTGCGACGCGGAAATCGCGCGCCGTTGCCGCGCCCCGCAGTGCCCGCTTCCCCCGAGAACAATTATCAGTGCAGGTAGATGCCTTGCACTTTTTAGCGAAAAGCCGGCGTGGTTGGAATATCTCAATTCATCGTAGTAAACCCGCATAGTTTCGTATTTCCAGCAGTTCCAAATTCGTCAATACGTCGGCGTTTGCAAAAAAGCCCGACCTCCGTAGGAGATCGGGCTTTCAAGGCTTAGTTAAACCAAGTCTGTACGGTCAAATGACTCGCAGATTACATCTGCTCGGGCGCAGAAACGCCAACGAGGGTGAGCACCAAGGCGAGCGTCACGCGGACGGCGTCGCATGCGGCCAGACGGGCACGCGAAAGCTCGGGGTCGACGGGACGGCCCTCGCTCGGCAGCACCTGGCAGGCAGCGTAGAAGCTGTGGAAGTCGCCGGCGAGCTCCTCGGCAAAGTGCGTCAGACGGAACGGGGCGCGGTCGCGAGCGCAGCTGGCGATGAGGTCGGTGAGCTCGTTGAGCTTACGCGAAAGGGCGAGCTCGGTAGGGTCGGTCAGCAGCGAGTAATCGACGTTCTCACCGATGGCCTTGGCGGCAACGGCCTTCATGCCCATCTCGTCAGCCTGCTCAGGCGTTACGTCAGCGGCACGGCGCAGGATGGAGCAGACGCGAGCGTGAGCATACTGCACGTAGTACACCGGATTGGAGTTGTCGCGCTTCTTAACGGCCTCGATGTCGAAGTCGACCATCTGGTTAGAGCTCTTGGAGATGAGCGTGTAACGAGCGGCGTCGGAGCCAACCTCGTCGACGAGCTCCTGCAGGGTCACCATGGTGCCCTTGCGCTTGGACATACGGACGGGCTTGCCGTTGCGCAGCAGGTTGACGAGCTGGCCCAGCAGAACCTCAAACTTGCCGGGGTAACCCAGAGCGTCGCAGACGCAGCGGACGCGCTCGATGTAGCCGTGGTGGTCGGCGCCCCAGATGTCGATGACGTGGTCGACGCGCTGGAACTTATCCCAGTGATAGGCAACGTCGGAGGCGAAGTAGGTGTACTCGCCGTCGGACTTGATCAGGACGCGGTCCTTGTCATCGCCCAGGTCGGTGGAGCGGAACCACAGGGCACCGTCCTTGGTGTAGAGGTAGCCCATCTTGTCGAGCTTCTCAAAAGCGCGGTCGACGGCAGAGGTGCCGGCGGTCTCGCCCTCGGTGTCCTTCACGTACAGCGAACGCTCGGAGTACCAACGATCGAAGTCGCAATTGACGGCGTGGCAGAGGTCGCGCATGTTGTCGACCATCTTCACATAGCCGCGCTCGCGGAAGCTCTCCATGCGCTCCTGAGGATCGGCGTTGACCCACTTATCGCCGTCGGTGCGCCAGAACTCGGCGGCCTCGTCGATAATGTAGTCGCCGCCATAGGAGTCCTTGCCAAGGGTCTCGGCAAAGTTATCCTGGTACGGATGGGTCTCGGGATGCTCGTCGTTCTCGTCGGCAACGAAGGCGTCGCGGTCGGCGATCAGCAGCTTGTGAGCCTCATCGATATCCACGCCCTGCTTGGCGATGATGTCGGCAAGCTGCATATAGCGCGTACTGATGGAGTTGCCGAAGGTGTTCATCTGAGAGCCGTGGTCGTTGATGTAGAACTCACGCTGGATGTCGTAACCGGCGTGGTCCATAACGCGGCAAAGGGAGTCGCCCAGAGCGGCCCAGCGGCCATGGCCGATGTGCATGGGGCCGACGGGGTTGGCGGAGACGAACTCGACCTGGGTCTTCAGGCCGCCACCGACGTTGGACTTAGCGAAGTCCATACCCTTCTCGCGAGCCTCGCCAAAGATGGCATTCTTGACGGCAACGGAGAGGTAGAAGTTGATGAAGCCGGGGCCTGCGATCTCGACCTTCTCGATCGCGGGGTCCTCGGGCATATGGGCAACGATGGCCTCGGCGATCTTGCGCGGGGCGCAATGGGCCAGCCTGGCGGACTTCAGGGCCATGGTGGAGGTCCACTCGCCATGAGAAGTGTCAGCCGGTCGCTCGATGGCGCAATCGTCAAGTTCAAATGCGGAAAGGTCGCCGGCCTCCTGGGCCGCAGCAAGCGCAGCGCGTACCAGCTCTTCAATCTTCTCGGGCATAGATCCTCCTTGTGTTAAAGCCCCCGAGCTCTTGGTCACTCGTAGGGCAAAAGCCAGAGTTTGTAGCACTCTATCACAAGCG
>DBFWDM010000286.1:0-2358 GCA_048484635.1 Collinsella sp. | reverse complement strand
GTCTTGCGCAGGGTAAGCGCGAGCTCAGCGATGGCCCACACGCCGGCAACGGCGAGCAGCAGCAGGGCGATTTGAATGGGACTCATACAAGCCTCCCGGAAAAATCGAAATACAGACGCTTTTCATGGTACCCCAAAGGGGACCGAACATGCCAAGAGCAGCAACGTGGGACAAAATTATCAGCAGCTACTTCGGTGCATTCCCGCTGCGGTCGCGCTCGCTTTGCTCTACGCGCCACTCTTCCCAGCCGCGCCCGGCAGGCTGCCAGAACGCACCGCGCTCCAGCCCCTCGGGCAAATAGCGCTGATCGACCCAGCCTTCGGGATAATCGTGCGGGTATTTATACACACCGTAGTCGTCGCTGCCTGGGCGATGGCGATCGCGCAGATAACTCGGCACCTCGCGAAGCCCACTAGAATGGATATCGGCCAGCGCCGCATCAATCGAAGCCTCACACGCGTTGGATTTAGGGGCCAAACACACATAGAGTGCAGCCTGAGCCAGGTTAATGCGGCACTCGGGATAGCCAATGACCTCGGCAGACTTAAACGCGGCATGCGCCACCAAAAGCGCCTGCGGGTCGGCGTTGCCAACATCCTCAGAAGCCTGAATCATAATACGGCGAGCGATAAACTTGGGATCCTCCCCCGCATCAATCATGCGCGCGAGCCAATAGATCGTGGCATCGGGGTCGCTACCGCGCATGGACTTAATAAACGCACTGATGATGTCGTAGTGCATGTCGCCGTTTTTGTCATACGAAAATCCACGACGCGGGTTGGCGATCTTCACGTCATCCACGGTGATGGGATAGCGCTCCCCCGCCGCGGGCGCTGGCGTTCCCTCGGTATCGCGACGCGTGACGGCAATCTCGCTCGCAAGTTCGAGCGTCGTGAGCGCCGAGCGAGCGTCACCCGCTGCCAGCGTGCAGATGGTCTTAACCGTATCCTCATCGGCCGAGAACTTGCCGTTCAAACCCTGCGGCGCCTCGAGCGCACGCTCGATCAGCGTGGCGATATCCTCGTCTTTAAGATGCTCAAGCTCCACCACGCGACCGCGCGAGAGCAATGCCGAGTTGACCTCGAAGTACGGATTCTCCGTCGTGGCGCCAATCATAATGACGGTACGGTTCTCAACCGCATGCAGCAAGGCATCCTGCTGAGACTTGGAGAAGCGGTGAATCTCGTCGATAAACAGGATGGTGCGGCGGTCGTACGTATTCAGGCGCGTCTTGGCCTCGTCAATCACGCGGCGAAGATCCTTTACGGTACCCGTCACGGCGCTGACCTCGACAAACTCGCTCTTGGTATGGTTGGCGATAATGTGGGCCAGCGTCGTCTTACCCGTACCTGCCGGCCCGTACAGAATCACGCTCGAAAGCACGTCGTGCTCGATCGCGGCACGCAACCATGAGCCCTTACCGACGGCCTTTTGCTGGCCCACATACTCGTCGAGCGAATTGGGGCGTATGCGCACCGCAAGCGGCGCATTCTGAAAGGAACGCTCGCGCGTCGAAGCAGAAAAAAGGTCGTCCATAGCCATCCTGTACATCAATCAAAATCGTTGTTGACCAACAGTATACCGAAATGATACGAACTACCGTTCGTTAACATAGGTACGATGCGGAAACTTTAGACCCGGGAACAGCTTGCTCGTCAGCTCGCAGAAATAACCGTCCGTCATACTCGCGATATAATCCACCACGGCTTGATCCTTGTCGTCCTGCCAAGCGTAGGTGCGATCGTAGTAGGAAAGCTGCTGCTCAATGCGCGAAATATGGTGCTTAAAGATATACGAAGACTCGTCGCCTTCGTTTATATCCTGCAGGCAACGGTCGTAGAGCTTTTCGAAGGCCTCGCGCAGCTCCACCTCGGAATCGCCTTCGATACCGCCCTTGCTATAGATCTTCTCGTAGTTCTCGCGCTTGGCTCGGCGGATTTCCTCAAACAGGTCCTCGCTCATCTCGATGCGCGGCTTACCATAGCTGTGCTCAACGATATCGATGGAAGCGTGCGTAAGGATCCAGCTGTTGTAGGCACCGCCCCGGCCATCATCAAAAGCGTCGGGTGACAGCAGGCCCGCCGCGATCGCATCCTGACGGTCACGACCGACGTAGGCAAGAATATCCGAGATGCGAACAACGCAGCCCTCGAGCGTCATGGGACGCAGATGCCCAATTGCGCTATAGCCCGTGGCAATGCAATCCTCAACCGTCTGGTCAAACTGGTCAAAGGAGCTCATGTCCGAGAGCTCAAACACACGCTGCTCGTACTCGCCGTTATGGCATAGCACGCCGTCGAGCGTCTGGAGCGACACGTTGCGGCCATACAACGCGTCGAGCACGCGGACCGACTGCAC
>DBFWDM010000285.1:0-5392 GCA_048484635.1 Collinsella sp. | reverse complement strand
CCGACGTCGATGCCGATGTAGTACTGCTTAGGTTCCATGGGAGCCCACCTTTCTCGTTTAAACATTGCCTGTATGGTACCGCTCTCAAGGCAAAAACCTACCAAAAAGGGACAGGTTTGTTTTGGCAGGTTTTATCTGGGGAAGCGCAGAGTACGAGATTCGGTTCGCTGGGTGTTATATCGGTTCGGCCCCGTCCTCAGACCGATCATTTCTCAACACGACACTACTCAGATGTTTATCATTTAAAACGCTCTAATTTTACAAGCGGGGCGACTTTTAATTTTATCTTTCTCGAACTTTTCAATAACTCAATAGAGATACTTAGGTGTTGACTATACTTTCTTTTATTCTCAATCAAGTTGGAAAGGAGGTTCCTTGATTCCCAAATACGAGGCGATAGCTGCAGATATTCGTCGAAGCATCGAGGATGGCGCTCTTAAACCGGGCGACAAGCTTCCTACCGTCGTTGAGTTCTGCAAGCTCTATAACGTTTCCAAAATCACCGTCAAACGAGCTATTGAGCAAATCACCGAGGAAGGTCTTATTACCAGCCGACGCGGATCGGGTACCTACGTTAAGGACACGGCGGGGCTTCCCGGCCAGGCGTTTTTCCAGGGCAAAAACGACCGTGTCCAGGGTTTTTCGTATGAGCATCGCGGGGAGAAAGTGACCTCGGTGGTCTACGATTTCTCGATTGTCAATCCACCGGCAGAGGTTGCGACCCAGCTGGGAATGACCGAGGATGACTTCGCCTATCACATCGTGCGCGTGCGCCAGGTCGACGAGAAGCCCATCGTCATCGAGTACACCTATATGCCGCTCGAACTGATCCCGGGCCTTAAAAAGAAGGACCTGTACGGATCGGTCTACGGCTTTATCCGCGAGCAATGCGGGCTGAAGATTTCGAGCTTCCATCGCACCATCCGCGCCGTGGCGGCAACCGAGGAAGAAGCCGAGCGCCTGGATACCAAACCCGGCTCTCCCCTGCTCGAACTCAACCAGATTGGCTTCTTGGATAGCGGCACCGCCTTTGAGTATTCGATCTCGCGCAACGTTGGCGACCGCTTTGAGTTGCACAACGTAACGTTGGCATAGGTTTTTGTAGTCACGCGGGCGCTCGTTTTGAGCTGTTTTGTGCAACGCCCGCGCAACAGAATGGGGGTATGAATATGTCCGATTTGATTAAACTGACGCCGATCTTCCACGAGAAGATCTGGGGTGGCCGCCAGCTCGAAACCGTATTTGGTTACGACATTCCCGAAGGTCCCATCGGTGAGTGCTGGGCCATCTCGGCCCATCCCAACGGTGACTGCCAGATTGCGGAGGGCCCGTATGCAGGCCACACGCTTTCATGGCTGTGGGCCGAGCACCGCGAGCTCTTTGGCAACTGCGAGGGCAAGGAGTTCCCGCTGCTCATTAAGATTCTGGATGCCAAGGACGACCTTTCAATCCAGATTCATCCCAACAACGAGTACGCCGCCGAGCACGAGAACGGCAGCCTGGGCAAAACCGAGTGCTGGTATGTACTGGACTGCGAGCCCGGTGCCACGATCATCGTCGGCCAGCGCGCGCACGACCGCGCCGAGGCCGCGCAGATGATCGAGGGGGGCCGTTGGGACGAGATGCTCAACGTGCTACCGATTCACAAGGGAGACTTTTTCCAGATCGACTCCGGCACCGTTCACGCCATCAAGACCGGCACGCTGATTCTGGAGACGCAGCAATCGAGCGACGTGACGTATCGCCTGTACGACTACGACCGTCCCGGCACCGATGGCAAGCTGCGTCCACTGCACATTGAGCAGAGCCTTGATTGCATCGATTTTGACGTTCAGGCCCCGACCGACGGCACCGTGACCGCGCCCGAGGTTGACGGCGTGACCGAGCTCGAGTCTAACCCCTGCTACACCGTCGATCACGTGCGTGTCGACGGCAGCAAGACCCTCGACCAGCGCTGGCCCTTCATGTGCCTGTCGGTCATCGACGGCGAAGGCACCGTCTGCGGCGACCCCGTCCACAAGGGAAGCCACCTGCTGGCCCCGAGCACCGTCAGCTCCATCGGCCTCGAAGGCAAGATGGAACTGATCATCAGCCACCTGTAGGTCGCAACAACAACCAAAACGCAACAAGGGGCTCCCCCGTCCACCAACGGAGGAGCCCCTTATCCATATATATCAGCCCACCCGGCTCTCCAGATCAAAAAAGCGGACGAGCAGAGCGACGTTCGCAAGCAACGTTATCTAAGGACCTGGACGGGCGTATGGGGCAACATCGATCGCGAGTTCCGCACGAGCCGGAGAGCACTTAATGTGCTCTCCGTGCGAGCAGGACTGCCCGAGCAGGCGATGTTGCCCCATACGCCCGCCCAGGTCCGCCGGGATCACGACAGCTTGACGATCGGAGCAAAGCCCTTCATAAGCTTTTTGGTCTGGCCGGTCTTTTCGAATTGGACCTCGATCATGTCTCCGACGACCGAGAGCACGGTACCCGTGCCAAAGGTCTTGTGGCTCACGGTATCGCCCGCGGCAAAGTCCTGCGATGCGCTGGCGCGATCGACCTTGCGCTCCACCGTCGGGGACACCTTGGACGACGGCTTTTTGGCTCGCGGCGCGCCCGAGCCAAAGGTCGAGGCAACACGGCCGGCGTCGGGCGAGACCCCACGATGGCGCTCGGTCCCGTAACTGCTGCCGCCAAAGAAATCGTCAAAGCTCGATCCGCCGCGCGATCCGGAGCCGCCGGTCGAGCGCGTATGCGAGCCAAACACCTTGCCGCCATACATGTCCGAGCCCATACCCGAGCCAAACGTGCCGCGACGGTCGCCGCGCTTCTCCCAGCCCGTGCCCTCAAAACCGGCAGAACCGATACCGCTAAACTCGATGTCCTCAAACGGAATCTCGTTGAGGAAGCGCGAGCGCGGGTTGGCAGAGGTCGAGCCGTAGGTGCGGCGCGTAGCGGCGTAAGTCAAGAACAGGCGCTTACGAGCGCGCGTGATGGCGACGTAGGCCAAGCGACGCTCCTCCTCGAGCTTGCCCGGATCGTCACTACCGCCAAAGTCGTGCACGTGTGGGAAGATGCCTTCCTCCATGCCGGCCACGAACACCACGGGGAACTCCAGGCCCTTGGCAGAGTGAATGGTCATCATGGTGATGGCATGCGTCTCGCCGGCCAGGGAATCCAAGTCGGAGCGCAGGGCCAGCCACTCCATGAGTGCCGGCAGCGCCTTGCAGGTGAGCGGACCGTAGGTGCGCTCAATCTCGTCGGCATGCACGGCACCCGCCGGCAGCTCCGTCGGCGCGGCATAGGCGTTACCCGCGATAGCGGCAGCCAGGGCATCCTGCGGCGAGAGCGCCGGGGCCGCCAGGCTGTCGAGCGGATTGGAACCCGCGGCATCACGCGCGCCAACGAGCGCCTCAAACGAAGACGCGGGCGCAGACGGACCGGGGTCGGGCGCAGGCGCGCTCACCACAACGGGCTCGGGCTCAGCGTCGGCAGGCACGTCGGCAACACCGGCAGCGCGCAGCTCTTCCAAACTCTCGAGCGTACCCTCGATATCCTCGTGCGTTTCCTCAAATTCGGCAGCGACGCCCAGGAATTCCTGGATGTTCTCGGCACGGCTCTCGGACTCCATGGTGCCCTCGGCGCGGAAGGCCTGCAGAAGGCCCGTCTTGTCGACAATCATCTCGACGACGTCCTTGAGCTCGCCGTCCATGCGGCGGCCCTCGCGCACCAGCGCCACAAAGCTCGACAGGCCGTTGCGCACCTTGGCGCTAAACATGCCCGTCTCGGCCGTCGCAATCTCACAGGCTTGGAAGAACGAGCAACGGTTGTCGCGTGCCAGCTGCTCAATCTTTTGAATCGAAGTGGAGCCGATGCCGCGGCGCGGCGTGTTGATGACGCGCTTGACGCTCATCTCGTCGGCCGGGTTCACGATCATCTTGAGGTAGGCCATGACGTCGCGGATCTCGGCGCGGTCGAAGAATCGCGTGCCGCCCACGATCTTGTAGGGCACGCCCGCGCGCAGAAACATATCTTCGAGGATACGCGACTGGGCGTTGGTGCGATAGAACACAGCGATGTCGTCGTAGCTCGTGCCCTTGGAGTGCAACTTTTCGATCTCACCGGCAATCCAGCGACCCTCGTCGCGCTCGTCGCTCGCCTGGAAGGCCTGGATTTTCTCGCCATCGCCCTCCGCCGTAAACAGGCGCTTGTCCTTGCGCTGCGAGTTATGGCGAACAACGGCATTGGCGGCGCTCAGGATGTGACCCGTGGAGCGGTAGTTCTGCTCCAGCTTGACGGTCTTGCAGTTTTTAAAGTCCTTCTCAAAGTCCAGGATATTGGTGATGTCGGCGCCACGCCAGCTATAAATGGACTGGTCGTCGTCGCCCACGACCATGAGGTTTTGGTACTTGGCGGCCAGCAGGTTGGCGATCTCGTACTGGACGTGGTTGGTGTCCTGATACTCGTCGACGCTAATGTAGCGGAAGCGCTCTTGGTACTTGTCGAGCACCTCGGGGCGGGTGCGCAGCAGCTCGAGCGTGCGCACGAGCAGGTCGTCGAAGTCCATCGCGTTGGCGGCACGCAGGCGGCGTTCCAGCTCCAGGTAGACCTGCGCGGCCTTTTTGTCGTTGGGGCTGTCGGCGGATTTGAGCATGTCCTCGGGGCCGATCATGGCGTTTTTGGCCGAGCTGATCTTGCTGCGGATCATGTTGATGGGGAACTGCTTTTGCTCAATGCCGAGCGCCTGCATAATGTCACGCACCATGCGCTTTGAGTCGTCATCATCGTAGATGGTGAACTGACCGGTGTAGCCCAGCAGGTCGGCGTCCTCGCGCAGCATGCGCACGCACATGGCGTGGAAGGTGCACACCCACATGCCGCGGGTACCGGTGGGAATGAGTGCCGCCAGACGCTCGCGCATCTCGGCCGCGGCCTTGTTGGTAAACGTGATGGCCAAGACCTGCCAAGGCCAAACACCCAGGTCGCCGAGCATATGCGCGATGCGGAAGGTCAGGACGCGGGTCTTGCCCGAGCCAGCACCGGCGAGCACCAGCAGCGGTCCCTCGGTGGTCAGGACCGCCTCGCGCTGGGCGGGGTTCAGGCTATCGATATCGACGAGCGGCTTGGCGGGTTTGGGCGCCGGAGCCGGGGCATCGTAGATGTCGAGCGGAACGAGCTCGGGTTCCGGCGCGGCGGGGGCGGTGTACGCATCGAGCGGCACGGGTTCCGGCGCGGGCGGCACGGGCGCGGCAGTGTTCTTTTCCCAGGGCAGGGGCTGGGTCATGGGCGACTCCTCATCTGACGGACGGCGCGCCTGCGGGCAGCGCCATAGTTTGAGCCGTACCAGTATACCGAGCCGCGCGGACACCGACGCAAATCACACCACGACTCCGTG
>DBFWDM010000284.1:0-2067 GCA_048484635.1 Collinsella sp. | reverse complement strand
CCGCAAGGCACTCAAGATCAAGTCGAGCGCGCTGGCGCAGATTTTCCGCTCCGTCGATAAGGAATGCGACACCAAGGCGATGCGCGACGAACTCATCGCGGCAAAGATCGTTACCAAGATCGAGGGCAGCGGCATTAACGGACGTCCGGCGTTCTATACCATTCATGCCGAGATAAGTGATGCTCAGGAGCAGCTTGCCGAGGCTGTCGAAGAGGCCGTCGAGGACGTTGTCGAGGCGCCCGCTTCGGTGGAAACGGCCCCGCGCGAGCATGTCGATACCGACGAGCTGCTCGATGAGAACGTCGTTCGCGCCTTTACGGCCAAGGCCGGCCGCGGCGGTTTTGGTGGGGGCGGCAAGCGCGATGCTCAGCGCCGTGCCCAGCAGGAGCGCTTCCGTCGTGCCGTGGCTCAAAAGGATGAACTCGATACCGAGACTGTTGTGACCGAGGTTGCCGCTGAGTCGCAGAAGCCCGCGAAGGAGCAAAAGCCCGTGGAGGCCCAAGAGCCCAAGCGTCGTCGCGGTGCTCACTTTAAGGCTGTGCAGCAGGATGTCGCGCATGAAGCTGAAGAGCCTTCCGAGGTTGCGGACGATGTTGAGGAGTCTGCCAAGAGGGCTCCGGGTTCGTGTCGTCCCGGCCGCGGTTTTGCGGGACGCGCGTATCCCGTAAAGCGTCAGGAGAAGGGCGAGCCGGCTTCGACCGCTCAGGCCGATAAGGCCGAACAAACTGAGAAAACCGTTGAGCCGGTGGCTTGCGAGCAGCAACCTTCCGAGTCGCAGCCTGCGGCCGACGCCGAGGTCAAAGCTCAGCAGTCCGCTGATAAGCAGGCAGGGGAGAGCGCTTCGAGCAAGCCCCGCCGTCGTCGTCACCGTGGCGGTCGTGGCTCAAATGCCGAGGCCGCGGCCGAGAAGGCGGCGACGCAAAGTAAGGATGCGAAGGCTGAGGCCCTGGTGGAGCAGCCCAAGCGCCAGCCGGCGAAGGGGGACAAGCCCGAGCGCTCGCAAAAGGGTCCGTCCGCGCCAAAGCAAGAGCGCAAAGCTCAGGCGGATTCCAAGCGCAAATCCCAGGCGCAGCCCAAACCGACTGCAAACGATGCGGCCGCCCAGCAGCCTGAGCCGCCCGCTCATGGCGAGGTTTCGGCGTTTTCTCTGGCCCGTGTCCTGGGCAGGCAGCTGCTCAAGGTCGTTCCCACGCCTACGGCGCTCTCCAAGATTAAGGAGCAGCAGACTCAAATCGTTAAGGTCGAGGGCAAGGATAACAAAAAAGCTCCGCAGCGCACTCAGCACAACGAGATGTTCAACCGCAAGATTGCCGAGGAGATTGCGATCATCCAGGCTTGGATAGAGCAGAATCGCGGCGCCGACACGCCGGTCGCTTCGCGTCGCCAGCGCGCCTACCAGATTTTTAACGATGAGAAGGCCTTTGACGGCAAACACGGCGAGCGCCTGATTCGGCGTATGACCGAAAAGGGCATCAGCATGCAGGCAATCAAGGTTGCTCCCAACCGTCCTGTGCACTTTACGGGCTTCTTTACGCTGGGCGCCGACAAGCCGTTCATTATGGTCGAGAACCTGGACACCTATGACGAGATCGTCAAGCTCCTGCGCGGCCGCAAGCACGCCAAGCTTTTTGGCACCAAGGTGGGTGGCGTGATCTTTGGCGGCGGCTGCAAGGCGAGCGTTTCACACGCACTGGATGATTATCTGGCCGAGATCGGCTATCGCTTTAACTATGTCTACTACGTGGGCGACATCGACCGAGAGGGTGCGCGCATTGTCGAGCAGACCCGTAATGCCAATGTTGTTGAGATTCGCCTGCATGCCGGTATGTATCGCGCCATGCTCGCCGAGCACAAGCGCCGCGTGAAGGCCGGCGGTGAGTGCGAGCCCGCGGCTGCCAACCAGGGTGTACCGCAGAACCTGGCGGCGACGATCAAAGATCTGCCCATGGTCACGCGCGTGCAGTTCCGCAACGTGCTGCGCGAGGGCGGACGCATTCCGCAGGAGATTCTGATGACCGCCGACTATCGGGATGGCGACTCGGGAAGCTTCGACCGCATGCTGAACAA
>DBFWDM010000283.1:0-2891 GCA_048484635.1 Collinsella sp. | reverse complement strand
GAACGTACGCTTGTTCCTCCCCGAATCATTCGAGTGGACACTCCTGCAATCTGGCCTCATTCCCAGTAACGATATCTTAAAAATCCTCGAGGATCCCTCAAGCTATATCGAAAGCCGCGACTACCTGAGCTGGGAGCGGTTTTTCACCGATGTGTTGATCAAATACTCGGCAGACACTCGCTACGCATACAGAAAGGCACGGCTCAACGAGCAGTACCTAAAGCCGCAGACAATGAATGCCGTATCGAAAGTCTTGCCGGAGTGTTTGAAGACGAATTAGCAGATTCTTTAAATCATCTAGAAACCGGGGCTACGCACACGCGCTGGAGCTGCTGAGGGAGCGTCTGCTACACTAACCCCCCCCCTGGTACGAACACATCAGGAATATTTGTCCCTAAACTAAAGTAACTGTCCAATTGACATACAAAGGAGCATATCCATGTCCCAGTTCGATTACCTCGTCGTCGGTGCCGGCCTCTCGGGCGCCGTCTTTGCCAACGCCGCCAAGCGCGCCGACAAGTCAGTCCTAGTCATCGACCGCCGCGACCACATCGCCGGCAACATCTACACCGAGGACGTCGAGGGCATTCAGGTCCACTGCTACGGCGCGCACATCTTCCACACCTCCATGAGGGACGTCTGGGACTACGTCAACCGCTTCGCCGAGTTCAACAACTACGTCAACTCGCCGGTCGCCAACTTCCACGGCAACATGTACAACATGCCCTTCAACATGAACACCTTCGCCAAGATGTGGCCGGGCGTCGTCACGCCGGCGGACGCCAAGGCAAAGATCGCCGAGCAGGTGGCCGCCGAGAACATCGGCGAGCCGCAGAACCTCGAGGAGCAGGCGCTGTCGCTCGTCGGCCGCGACATCTTCGAGACGCTCGTGAAGGGCTACACCGAGAAGCAGTGGGGCCGTGATTGCAAGGACCTGCCCGCGAGCATCATCAAGCGCCTCCCCTGCCGCTTCACCTACGACAACAACTACTTCAACGACCGCTACCAGGGCATACCCATGGGCGGCTACACCAAGATGGTCGCCAACATGCTCGAGGGCGTCGAGGTGCGCTGCGGCGTGGAGTACAAGGAGCTGGCCGCCGCCGAGCCCGACATCGCCGCCAAGACGATCTACTGCGGCCCCATCGACGCGTTCTACGACTTCAAGCTGGGAACGCTCGAGTACCGCAGCCTGCGCTTCGAGACCGAAACGCTCGACGAGGCCGACCACCAGGGCGTGGCCGTGGTCAACTACACCGAGCGCGAGGTCCCCTACACCCGCATCATCGAGCACAAGCACTTCGAGTTCGGCACGCAGGAGAAGACCGTCATCACGCGCGAGTACCCGGCGGACTGGAAGCCCGGCGACGAGCCCTACTACCCCATCAACGACGCCAAGAACGAGGCCCTGTACAGGCAGTACGAGGAGCTGGCGGCGCAGGAGGGCGACGTGGTCTTCGCCGGTCGCCTGGGCGGCTACAAGTACTACGACATGGACAAGGCCATCGCCGCCGCCTTCGAGCTCGTCCGCAACGAGCTTGGCGTGGAACCCACGGAGGCGTAAAGGACAAGAGACCCAAAGTCACTACTAAATGACTCTATAGACTGGCGAAGAGGTTACGACTTTACTAGCCAATCATCGCTCGGATTGCTCAAAAAGATAATTCAATTGAAAGGAGTATCCAATGCTCAGCATTATCAAACAATTCTTGCCAGCATCATCCAGATCGCTTCACGCTATGCATGACGACATTAATAGGCTGCAAGAAGAGCTAGATAGAATTTATCATCGCATTGAAGTCGCCGACAGCGGCATCAACATGAACATCAACTACAAGTTCGACAATATGGCAATTCCACTTATTGAGTCGATTGCGCAGAGCCTTGATGCCCATGACGAGCACATGAAAATGTTTGCGTGGGAAGAGTACAAGCGACCAGAAGAAACTATCCAGGAAGCAAAGGAGCGTTTCTTTAAAGAGCTCCCAAAAGCAACTGGCGGATTAAGGCTATTGCAGCTTGGATGCGGAAAACTGTTGGGGGAATTCGACACTCTCTGCAAAGAGAACGACATCAATTATTGGATTAACTTCGGAACACTTATCGGAGCAATTAGACATCAAGGATTCATTCCCTGGGACGATGATACAGACCTTGGAATCATGCGCGATGATCTAGAAAAGCTATGCGACGTCGTTGAAGATGACAACCGCTATAAAATTTCAATTGCTTACGACCGGTTTGTCCACTGTCGACAAGTTAGATTTCTTTACAACGACGAAAACATACCCTGTTTTCTAGATTTGTTCATTTATGACTGGGCTCCGTCAACTGACAACAAATTCGCCGAAGAACAGCGAGAACTCCGTGTTCAAATGGTCGAAGAAATGGAGTCAGACAGAGCGTTGGCATTCTGGTATGACGAGCCTTATTACTCGGGCGAGAACAATAGCCTGATTCAGAAGCATTACGACCGATGCCTCGAAAAGTCCAAAGCGGCCGGAATCATATGCGATAAGGAGCACGCCAAGGCCATCATGTGGGCTATCGACAACCTTGATGATGGAAAGCAGAAACAATGGGTCTACCCCATTGCAGACCTCTTCCCCACTAAAGCCATAGCGTTTGAGGGCACACAGCTCGAGGAGCCGAATAACCCAGATTTATTCCTCTGGAGCCGCTATGGGGATATCTACGAGCTTCCAAATGACATTAACAGCCACTTCCAACACGTCAATCATAACGAGCTGGATCGCGTCGAAAATGTTGGTGTAAGGGTGACGCCCTAGCGCCCGTTTAACGAAGAACGGCCTTCGTCCTAGAATCTGAAATCACCACAACAACAGGTTCTAGGAAAGGACGAAGACCGCTATGGAAATCTTATCAGACCC
>DBFWDM010000282.1:0-12766 GCA_048484635.1 Collinsella sp. | reverse complement strand
TTAGACTCGCCGTGTTTCCGCGACATTACCGTTATGTTGCTGTCGCGAAACCAATCAATGAGGTTACCCTATCGAGGCGGCGTTGCCACCCTCAACAGCCAATCAACTGCATAAATTGCAGACCTCTCCCCATGGTTTAAGGGTAGTCAATTTGGGATGGAGCTCTATTAACTGGTATTTTGCATCAGATACCAGTCTTTATAGTCCGTGCCTAGATTAGCCGCTCTGTTATAGAGAAAGCCGATAGCAAGGCATCTTTGATTGGTATCCTCAAATAGCGAGTGAAACTCCACCGTGGCACAGTGGTGCTGTAGAATCCTTACAACACATCACACTATTACGTATCTAGAGGAGCACGATATGCGCGTCGACGAGGTTTTTAAGCAGGCAGCATCCCAGGGCACCGCGCCCATTTCGTTTGAGATGTTCCCGCCCAAGGGCGAGCTGACCCTCGACACGGCTCGCGAAGTGGCAGGCAATCTGTGCAAGCTTTCGCCGAGCTTTGTCTCGGTCACCTGCTCGGCCGGCGGCTCGGGCAACGGCGCCACCACCGCCCCCATCGCGCATATGATTACGGGCGAATTCGATACACCCTCGGTGGCACACCTTACCTGCGTGGGCCGCTCGCACGCCGATATCGCCGCCAAGATCGATGAGTACCGCACCGCCGGCGTTGAAAACATTCTGGCCCTGCGTGGCGATCTCCCTGCCGGCGCGACCGAGGACGACAAGCCCGCCTCGGACTACGCCTACGCCCGCGACCTCATCCCCGAGCTCGTCGACGCCGGCTTTTGTGTGGGCGCCGCAGCCTACCCCGAGGGCCACATTGCCTGTGAGGACCTCAACCTCTCGGTCGAACACCTCAAGCAAAAACAGGACGCCGGCGCAAGCTTCTTTGTGACGCAGCTCTTCTTTGATAACGAGTGCTTCTACCGCTTCCGCGAGCTTGCCGACAAGGTCGGCATCACCGTGCCCATTACCGCGGGCATCATGCCGTTTATGGGCAAGTCCCGGATCAGCCGCATGGTCTTTATGTGCGGCGCGTCGCTGCCCTCCCCCGTCATCAAGATTCTCGCCAAGTACGAGAACGACCCCGAGAGCCTGCAGGCAGCCGGTGTAGATTATGCCGCCCGCCAACTTTGCGACCTCAAGGAGCACGGCGCCGACGGCCTGCACCTGTACACTATGAACCGTCCTGCGATCGCCGCGACCATTATGGAGCGCCTGGGGTAATGGAAAAACCGCACATCGATACAACCGCTGTCGAAGTGCCGGCCGACCTTGCGTCGCCGGCGCTTTACCGTGTCGATGCTGCGCACCATCCCCGTGTCGACCGTGCCGAGATGCTGCGGTATCTGGGTTACGGCGGCCAGCAGATTGGGCCCGAACTGTCACGACGTATTGAGCTTGTCGTTGAACGTCTGGAACTGGACATTGAGCCCCGTGGCGTGCGCCGCGTATTTGCCATCGATGCCACGGGCGTGGACGAGCAGGGCAAGCCTTGCATCCGTCTGGTTGGCACCAACGTTGAGCTGCGAGGTCGCGATATCTATCGTCATCTTAAGGACGCCCGCTTTGCCGCACTCATGGCGTGCACCCTCGGCATGGACGCCGAGCGTCGCCTGCGCACCACGGGAGCCCAACATCCCCTGGAGGGCGCCGTGCTCGACGCCGCGTGCTCCGCTTACGTGGAAGCCGCCGTTGAGCAAATGGACCAGCAGGTCAAGACGGACGCCGCCGTTCATGGGCTCGCCGGCAACTGGCGCTTTAGTCCCGGCTACGGCGACTGCCCGCTCTCGGCCCAGCGCTCGATCGTCAATACGCTCAACGCCACGCGGCTCATCGGCCTGACCGTCACGCCCACCAGCCTGCTTATGCCCACCAAAAGCGTGACCGCGGTGATCGGTCTGTTTGACGGCGAGGTCCACGACGCCCAGAGCCGCCCCACCTGCAATATCTGCCGCATGCGCGAACACTGCCGCTTCCGCGCCGCCCACACCACCTGCTATTCCAGCCATTAGGAGCCCTCGATGTTTACTCCGCTTATCACTCATGATCTGGACGGTACCGCGCTGGCAGCGCCCGTCAATGCCGCAC
Organism: Collinsella sp.; assembly: GCA_048484635.1. Taxonomy (GTDB): domain Bacteria; phylum Actinomycetota; class Coriobacteriia; order Coriobacteriales; family Coriobacteriaceae; genus Collinsella. The sequence goes on along the minus strand of DBFWDM010000282.1, from coordinate 10,669 downwards.
GCTGCAACGGCGCTGCATACAAGACACGCACGATCGACGACCTGCGCATTAAGGACGATCGCCTGCGTGCGGCCATCGATGGCACGGGACACCTGCTGTTCGACGGCGGCATGGGCACCATGTTGCAGGCCGCTGGCATGAAGGCGGGCGCCCTGCCCGAGCTGCTCAACTTTGAGGAGCCCCAGGTCATTACCGACATTCAGCGCCAGTACGTCGAGGCTGGCTGCGACGTGATCACCGCCAACACCTTTGGCGCCAACGCCCACAAGCTCGACGGCGCCGCCACCGTGGCAGATGTCTTTGCCGCGGCCGTCGCCTGTGCCCGCGAGGCCGGCGCCCGCTACGTCGCCGGCGATATCGGCCCCATCGGCGCGCTGCTTCGCCCCCTGGGTACCCTGAGCTTCGACGAGGCCTACGACCTCTTTGCCGAGGAAGTGCGCGCAGGCGTCGATGCGGGCGTGGACCTCTTTATTATCGAGACCATGACCGACCTGGCCGAGATCAAGGCGGCTGTCCTCGCCTGCCGCGAGAACTCCGACCTGCCCGTCTTTGCCACCATGACCTTTGAGGAAGACGGTCGCACCTTCCTGGGTACGAGTCCCGAGGTGGCCGCCATCACACTCGACGCCATCGGTGCCGACGTTTTGGGCATCAACTGCAGCCAAGGACCGGCCGAGCTCCGAGGACTCGCCGCACGTATGCTCACCGTTACCGACAAGCCCGTTATGGTGCAGGCTAATGCAGGACTCCCCCATGTAGACGACGACGGCAACACCGTCTTTGATATCCAAGCCCCCGAATACGCCGAGGCCGTCGCCGGCATGATCGCCGACGGTGTGAGCGTCGTGGGCGGTTGCTGCGGCACCACGCCGGCGCACATGGCGGCCTTGCGCACGCTTATCGACAACCACACACCCAGCCCGCGCCGCCGCAAGCCCAGCATGTCGGTCACGAGCGCCCAAACGGTCGTGGACCTTCCCTGCGACGGCCACAAGATCGCCGTCATCGGCGAGCGCATCAACCCCACCGGCAAAAAGCGCCTGCAGCAGGCCCTGCGCGACGGCGACCTGGACTACGTCGTGAGCCAGGGCATCAGCCAGCAGGAACAGGGCGCCGACATCCTGGACGTCAACGTCGGCCTGCCCGAGATCGACGAGGTCAAGATCATCCAACAGGCCACCGAGCAGCTCCAGGGCTCCACGCTGCTGCCGCTGCAGATCGACTCCACCGATCCCGCCGCTGTCGAGGCCGCCGTGCGCCGCTACGCCGGCAAGCCCATCATCAACTCGGTCAATGGCAAGCAGCAGATCATGGATGAGATCTTTCCGCTGGTCGCCCACTACGGCACCAACGTTGTCGGCCTTACGCTCGACGAAGGCGGCATCCCCGATACCGCCGAGGCTCGCTTCGCCATCGCCGAGCACATCGTGGCCGAGGCTGCCCGTTACGGCATCGGACCGGACCGCATCCTCATCGACTGCCTGGTCATGACCGCCTCGACCAACCAGCGCCAGGCCGAGCAGATCCTGCGCGCCATGTCCCTGTGCAAGGAGCGCCTGGGCGTCAAATGCGCGCTCGGCGTGTCGAACATCAGCTTTGGCCTGCCTGCCCGCCCGCTGCTGGGTTCGGTCTTTTTGGCCGCCGCCTTTGGCGCGGGCCTGGACGCCCCCATCATGAACCCGGGTTCCAAGCGCTTTATGGACACCGTCTACAGCTATCGCGTCCTGAGCGTTGAGGACGAGGGCTCGACCGGATACATCGAGCGCTACGCCGGCTGGACCGATCCGTATAAGATCGCCGCAAACCCGGCAGCAGCTCAGGCCACATCGAGTGATGCCGCGCCTGCTGCAAGCGCCCCCGGCACCGACGGCAACGACGACCCGATTCGACGCATGGTCGTCTCGGGCCGCAAAGGCGAGATCGCTGCCGAGACCGAGCGCCTGCTGGCCGACCACGACGCCATGGACCTCATCAACAATCACTTTATCCCCGCCCTCGACGAAGTTGGCGTCCTCTTTGACCAGGGCAAGTTCTTCTTGCCGCAGCTCATGGCCTCGGCCGAGGCCGCGCGCGTGGGCTTCGACACCATCAAGCGCCTGATGCCCGCCGGCGAGATTGCCGACAAGGGCAAAATCTGCGTGGCCACCGTCAAGGGCGACATCCACGATATTGGCAAGAACATCGTCAAAATGCTGCTCGACAACTACGGCTACACCGTCTTTGACCTGGGTCGCGACGTCGATCCGCAGGAAGTACTCAAGACCGTCAAGGAGCGCGACATCAAACTCGTCGGCCTCTCGGCGCTTATGACTACCACAGTCGTCGCCATGGAGGAGACCATCAAGCTGCTTCATACTGAGGTGCCGGGCGTCAAGATCATCGTGGGCGGCGCCGTACTCACCCCCGAATACGCCAAGCAGATCGGCGCTGACTACTACGCCAAGGACGCCGCCGAGAGCGCTCGTATCGCCGAAGAGGTCTTTGGGCAGTAACACAACGGAAACAACCGAGCACCAAAACGTGCCACATGCGCCACTTGGCACGTGCGGCACGTTAGAATAGATAAGACTATGCTCGTTTTGGCAGATAGGAGCGCAAGGATGGCGATCACGCCCGCAGAAATCGCAGAAACCCGCGGCATGGTTGAGGAGCAGAACCTCGACATCAGGACCATCACCATGGGTGTTTCGCTCATGGGTTGCGGTGACGAGAACCTCGACCGCATGTGCACGAAGATCTACGACCACGTGACGCACACGGCTGAGCATCTGGTCGAGACCGCCGAGAACCTCGAGCGCGAGTACGGTATCCCCATCGTCAACAAGCGCGTTTCCGTCACCCCGGTGGCCCAGATCGCCGCGTGCTGCAAGGATGAGGACCTCACCCCCATCGCGCATGCCCTCGACCGCGCGGCCGAGACGCTCGGTATCGATTACCTGGGCGGCTTCTCCGCACTCGTCCAGAAGGGCATCGGTGACGCCGACCGCCGCGTCATCCAGTCCATCCCCCAGGCGCTCGCCACCACGAGCCGCGTCTGCTCCAGCGTAAACGTCGCCAGCCTGCGCGCCGGTATCAACATGGATGCCGTGCTCATGGCCGCCCAGACCATCATCGATGCCGCCAAACTCACGGCCGACCAGGATTCCGTTGGCGCCTCCAAGTTTGTCTGCTTTGCCAACATGGTCGAGGACTCCCCGTTTATGGCGGGCGCCGTCCACGGCGGTGGCGAGGCCGACGCCGTCATCAACGTTGGCGTCTCGGGCCCCGGCGTTATGGCTGCTGCCTTGGAGACGCTCCCCGACTCCGCCTCGATGATGGAGGTTGCCGAGAAAATCAAGCAGACCGCCTTTAAGATCACCCGCGCCGGCGAGCTCATGAGCCGTGAGGCAGCCCGCCGTCTGGGTGTCGAGAAAGGCATTGTCGACCTGTCGCTGGCTCCCACGCCTGCCATCGGCGACTCCGTTGCCCGCATCCTCGAGATCATCGGCGTGGGCACCTGCGGTGGCCCCGGCACGACCTGCGCGCTCGCCATGCTCAACGATGCCGTCAAGAAGGGCGGCGTCATGGCCAGCTCCAGCGTGGGCGGTCTCTCCGGCGCTTTCATCCCCGTGTCCGAGGACGCCGGCATGATCGCCGCCGTCGAAGCTGGTGCGCTTTCGCTCGAGAAGCTCGAGGCCATGACCTGCGTGTGCTCCGTTGGCCTGGACATGATCGCCATCCCCGGCGACACCCCGGTCGAGACCATCGCCGGCATCATCGCCGACGAGATGGCCATCGGCGTCATCAACAACAAGACCACGGCCGTCCGCGTGATTCCTGCCATCGGCAAGGGCGTGGGCGACTGCGTCGAGTACGGTGGCCTGTTCGGCCGTGCACCCATCATGCCGGTGAACCCCAACGCCGGCACCGTGCTTGCCCACCGTGGTGGACGCTTCCCGGCGCCGCTGAACTCGCTGAAGAACTAGCTGAGGGGTTCGGGCGAGGAGTCCCGAGGAGGGCAAATATATAAGGTCGCCTGCTCGGACAGTCCTGACTCGCACGGAGAGCACATTAAGTGCTCTCCGGCTCGTGCGGAACTCGCGATCGACCTTATATATTTGCCCTCCCCGGGACTCCCGCACAACGGGACCTCAGTTGGGTTCTATCCCGTATGGCAGTCGCTTCGCTCCTGCCCGCCTTGGTTGTGAGGGCGGTTTGGCGTTGGAACGGTTCTTTTTCTGATATATGCTGGTTGCGGCTCTTCTTTTGGGAGGAGTCGCTTTTTTGTTGCTAGGAGGTTGGCCCGTGGCTGATGATTTGATTCGTTCTGAGCTGCTTGCTGCGGATTGGAATGGCGAATGGATGCGCCTGCAAGCTGCTCGGCGACGGGCTGATGATTCTTTTGAGTGGGATAAAAGGGCTCGGCATTTTCGGCCGTTGGAGACTGCCCCTTATGCTCGGGATTTTATAAAGCTGTTGGCGTTGAAGCCTGGTGAGTCGGTGCTTGATATGGGGTGTGGGGCTGGGTCGATTGCTATTCCGCTTGCTCAGGCTGGGCATTCCGTGATTGCGGCTGATTTCTCCCCTGCCATGTTGGGCACGCTTGATGCCGGCATTGAGTATTACGGGCTCGAAGATCTTATTACGCCGCTTGAGCTTGCTTGGGATGATGATTGGGATTTGGTTGGACCGGTCGCGAAAGCGGTGGATGTTGCCTTTGCCAGTCGGTCGGTTACGACGACCAATCTAAAAGGTGCGCTTGCCAAGCTTGACCGTACGGCTCGTCGGCGTTGTGCTGTCACGATGGTCGCCAACTCCAGCCCGCGCTATGATCTGCACTTGATGAACGCTATCGGTGCCTCGGTTACCTGCAGTAATGGTTTTGTGTATGCCTTTAACATCCTTATTCAGATGGGTGCGCTGCCACAGGTTACATACTTTGAATCGCCCCGCCGCGACACCTTCGATAGTCTCGAGGCGGGCGTGGCAGACTTTTCTCGCATGCTCGAACATGGCAACGAGGATAAGATCGACCGCCTGCGCGACTATATCGCCCAGCACATGATCGAGAATCCCCATGCCGGTGAGCCGGGCTCCAAGGGTGTGCCGCAGGGACGCTATATACTCGACCACGTCCGCAAGGTCCGTTGGGCGTTTATTGCATGGGAGCCGGTCTCTGCACCCCGCTCGTAGTCTGTTCGCAGCCCGCACCGCCCACTCACTCGGCATCCGCATTCTTTTTGAACTGGGCAAACGCGCTCCACACCGCGCCGTTCCTGCGCTATCGTGGGACAGCTCACGTAGATTAAGGCCCCATTGCGGGGCGCCCCATACATAGAAAGCGAGAACCCATGGCACTGACAGGAGCACAGGTCAAGCAGCTTCGCAGCATGGCCCATCACCTCAACCCCGCCATCATCATCGGCAAGTCCGATGTCAACGAGGGCACCGTCGAGCAGACGGTCGCCTATCTGGAGAAGCACGAGCTCGTTAAGTGCTCCGTGCTCGATGGCTCCAGTCTTTCCGCCCGCGAGGCCGCCGAAGAGCTCGCTGAGCGCTGCCACGCCGAGGTCGTCCAGGTCATCGGCCGCAAGTTCTCGCTGTATCGCGAGTCCTCGCGCAAGGACATCGAGAAGATCAAGCTCGTCTAAGAGCCAATGATCCGGCGAGCCAACACATAGCAAGCTTACGGGTGCCCAAGTACTTCGGGCGCCCGTTTTTTATCGCTCGACCAGCACGCGATTGAGCCGCCCCTCCACCAAACGCTCGTATAGACGCCGCGTCTCGGGCTCGGGCACGCCATTGACCTGCTCCCTCAGATGGTGCATATGCCCGCTGTACAGCTCGACGATATCGCTCCGCCGCCCCGCCGCACTGTAGACGCGCATGGCGCAGCGCACCATATCCTCACGCGACGTTTCCTGCCGAAGCCCCGACTCCGCCAGCCAAATCGCCGACTGCAGATCGTTTTCTTCTAGAGCGGCATTCGCTCCCTTAATCATGCAATCGATGTACTTTGGCTGCATAATGCGTCGCATACGCAAAAAGTAGGTGGGATTACAGCCATTGGGAACATACAGCGGTCCGGCATAAAGCTGCTCAATCTTAAGGCACAGCTCAACTAAATGGGGCCCGCGCGCACCCGTGCGATTTCCCAAAACCTCGCGGCTTATCTGGTCGAACAGCCGTACATCGGTCTTGACGTAGTCGCTGTTGAGTCCGATGCATTCATTTTGGATGAGCACACACGACTTGCCATCCGGCGTCGGCCCCAAAGCCGACCGCAAGCGCGATATCGTCGAGTACAGGTTGTTGCGGGCGCTATTGAACTCGGCATGGGGCCACAGCTCCATGGCCAGCGTCTCACGATCGACGAGCGCATCCATGCCCAGTGCAAGCCGCTCGGCAAGCGTCGCCGCCTTCTTGCGGCGCCACATTTTATCCGTGATGGGAAACCCGTCGCGCTCGGCGCGAAACGCACCAAACATGCGAATCTCGATATGGTCGATGGTATCAACGGCTTCAACCTCGCCGGCCTGGAACAGACGCTCGCCCTCCCCTTCCAAATCGTCGCGCAGCGAGTACCGCGACAGCTCGCGCACGGGAAGCTTCTTGCGAATCCTGGTCGCCGGCTCGCCCAGACAATGCATGGCAAGGCGCGCAAAGAGCCGATACGATGGTTCCAGAATCCCCGCGCGATTCATGGACATCCAGGCCGCAAGATCGCTATCTCGCCCCGCACAGGCCAAATGCAGCGCCACCATCCAGGCTTCTGCACCACCAACCTGCGTCTGGCTTATATCGAGCAACTCCGCTTCCTCGCGCACCGAAACCATCGAGGTGTTACGCAGATACGCCGCACGCTCCAGCAGCAATGCGTTATCGCGCATGTACGCAATCGACTCCTCGGCAAGTTTGAGCACTTGGACCGCACGGAACTTTGCATTAACCGGCCGTCCCTCTGCCATCGACTGCCAGCCTTCTAGCAACAGGCCAAACAGCTGAATCTGGTTGTCGCGCATGCGCACGGCAAAACGATCGAGCTCGTTGAACGCCGCGTCGTCGGTTACCGGCAAGCCGGAAAGGAGCCGCCGTGCCGCCAACACCATGCGCACCCAGATAGCCATCGCCTTAAGCCCACGTACGTCGAGCGCCTCCCGCACCACCGTCATCTCGTCGTCGCGCTCGTCGGTTCCCGTAAACGACCCGTCAAAGAGCTCCACCAGCATGCTATCGGCCCGTATAACAATCCCCGCGATGTCGAGCTCGCAGTCGTAGGCCTTGCTCGTTTTGAGCTGCTGTAGAACGCCGCCGTCATCTCCCCGTTCGGTCAGGCAGCGCTTGACCTCGATATGCGCAGACAACATATCGAGTGCGGTATGGGATGTCTCGATTTCTGGCACGGCCAGGTTCGTAGGAAGCCCAAGCCCGTTGTCCCCATAGCAAACAGCCGTCAGTGTCTGGGCCACCCTCCATGAAACAGGGTCTATTTCGCAGGCCGCCCGTTCGCCCCCGCGCTCGATAACCGATGCCATATAGCGAGCGAGCTTTGTATTGGACACGCTGACCGCTGCCAGATACACGCCGAGCGCCTCGGCAGGCGTTGGCTCTGGAGCCGGATCGTCGGCATCGATCGTGCCCAGCGCTGCTCGGCAGATATCGGCCCCGTGCCCCGTCAGAGCCAAATCGACCCCATACTGCCCAGCAAGTTCAAGGACCGCTTCACGGTCCAAAAAGGCGTCCGCCAGGCCCATCGCCGCATCGCATCTACCCGCCTTAAGCAAAATCCGGGCCGCCCTCGGAACAAGTTCGGGGCGAACCTCGGCCACCAACTTACGCAAACGCAAGCGTCCGTTATCCTCCGTGCCCAGACACGTAAAACTCCGCTCGGCGGGATCCAAGCCAAAGATCGGGTAGTCGCGTACAAAGTAGGACTGGTCGACCATCGACAGCCTCACCCCGCAAGCCTCGAGTTCTGCGATATTGCCCTCGCCCATCAAAATCATGAGACATGCCACGCAAAACAGCGCATTATTGTCGAGCGAAGCCAGATCGACAAGTGCCGCGCCATATACGTTGACAATCTCGTTTTCAAGCAGACCGGCTACGTCGCCTTGGCCATACAGACCCGTCTGCAATGCCGAGACGAGCTCGGGCACACCCTGCGTGAGCTGATAAAAGTCGAGCGATGTGCTGATCGAAAACGCCGATGCCCACGCCGAATACTCATAGGCATGCACCTTGAGCATCTGCGCATTGATCTTAACCGAATCGCCCAGCCCATGAATCAGCTGACGATTTGAAGGACGGCAGGAGATAAAGACCCCTACCCCCATAGCGCGCAGGCCGCGAATCCTGTCGATAAGGTCTTCGGTATCGCGCTGATCGAGGTTTGGCACATTATCAATCGCGATAAGGGAGTGCGGTTTGTCTTTGAGTTCTTCGGTGACCACCTCGAGCTGCATAAACACCTCGCGCCCAGTGGCGCGATCGGCCTCGATAATCCGCACGGGGCCTCGCGTCGGGTCGCATTTAACCTCATGGGTGTACTGCAGCAGCACCGAGGTCTTCCCAAACCCGTCGGGCGCATAGAGAACCACGATGCCGGCCTTTCGGCCCTTGGCGATAAGCTCATTCATCAAGCGTTCGCGTCGCACCATATAGCCTCCGCCCAGCGGCATCAGCTCGAGGTCGTCTATACTATCCAAATCGTTTACCATACCTGCTCCTCTACTCGACCGTATGGACACCGTAACCGCAAGACTATACAAGCCGCACCATGAATAGAGCGGTTTTGTGTTTTAGGTTGTCTTTCGGTACGCAAGCGGCAAGTTTTTGTACAGCGAGGGCCGATTGTTATTAATCCCCCGACTAATCGGTCTTTATGCAGGTGAATGAGCTTGTCAGCTTGTCCCATCTAAGCGGAAGTGTAACGCAGATGAACAAGGTTCAGCATGTCATTCAACTCGCCTAGCACCCGCTACCGTCTACGACCTTCTAGTGGCATTTTTGCATAGAATCTGGTATAGAATGAATCAAGCTGTTGGACATCCGGCATTCGTCAAGCTTGCGGCAAGATTTTGGTCAAGTGGGCGGAAAAGGATAGCAAAAAGGCCCCCGCAAAGCGGAGGCCTTAGGCAAGGCTATGTCGAGCTGCAGGATTCGCGCTACTCGCAGAGCGAAAGGGCGGCCTCGTCGGCAACGACAACGCAGTTGGTGTGCAGCTGCAGGATCGAAGCCGGGCACTCGGGCGTAACCGGACCATAGCACATGTCATGCACGGCCTGAGCCTTGGCCTCGCCGTTAGCGACAACCAGGATCATGCGGGCATACATGATGGTCTGGGTACCCATGGTGTAGGCCTGACGGGGAACATCGTCGATGCTGTCGAACAGGCGGCTGTTGGCCTGAATGGTGCTCTCGGTGAGGTCGACGCAGTGCGTGCCCTTGGAGAAGTGGTCATCGGGCTCGTTGAAACCGATGTGGCCGTTGTTGCCAATGCCGAGCAGCTGCAGATCCGGGTAACCGGCGTCGGCGACAATCTTGTCGTACTCAGAGCAGGCAGCGGCGGCGTCGGGGTTGGAGCCATCGGGCACATGCGTGTTGTTCAGGTCGATGTTGATGTGATCGAAGAAGTTCTCACGCATGAAGTAGTGATAGCTCTGGGGATCGTCGTGCGAAAGGCCGCGATACTCGTCCAGGTTGTAGGTGCTGACCTCGGCAAAGTCGACGTCACCCTTCTTGTACCAAGCAGCGAGCTGCTTGTAGGCACCGATCGGGGTGGAGCCGGTGGCAAGGCCCAGCACACAGTCGGGCTTGAGGATAACCTGCGCCGAGATGATATTAGCGGCCTTGCGGCTCATATCCTCGTAGTCTTTAGCTTTAATGATCTTCATTACGCGTCCTTTCTCGTACAAGAGAGGCAAGGCTCCCTTACAAGCACTTGCCCGCGGCCCGCGTCGGCCGCAACCAACGTGTGCGGCCACCAGGGCGAGGTCGCGTAATGTATGTGTCTCGTGTCTAGCCGCGTCGAGGCCCCTGCCCGTCCACGGTGACCCGAAGCTGTTTAGCCTCGGACGTTTCCCATCTTGCCACGGAGGGCGTCCTCTTTCAAGGGCGCCCTCCGTAAACGTGTTTGAATTGTAGGCTAATGGCCACGCGCACTTGCTAGCGCTCGCGAGCAACGATGAGCTGGTCCATCTCTTCGACATGCACGCCAACGGAGCCCTTGATACTCGAAAACTCAACGGAGTTGCACACCAAGATGGGAACCGTCACATCGTAGCCCTCGGCAGCAATTGCCTCGCGATCGAACTCAATGAGTACATCGCCCTTATGGACAATGTCACCCACTTGCGCATGTACGGTAAAGTGCTTGCCCTCGAGCTGAACAGTGTCCAAACCAACGTGGATGAGCACGTCCAAGCCATCGACCGTGTTAAGCGCAACAGCGTGTCCCGTGGGAAAAATGGCCTCGACCTTGGCATCAGCCGGTGCAATCACACGCGTTCCGGTGGGCCGAATCGCCACGCCCTGGCCCAAAAGGCCGGTGGCAAACGTCTGGTCGTTTACCTCGGAAAGCGGAATGACATCGCCCGAGATGGGAGCATCCAGCGTAAGGACTCGACCACGCATACCAAAAGACCTTAGGACTTTAGTGAACATGCTCCCCCTCGGACATACCAATCAA
>DBFWDM010000281.1:0-10507 GCA_048484635.1 Collinsella sp. | reverse complement strand
CGTCGGCGGCGGCGGTACCAACGCGGTCAATCGAATGATCGAAGAGGGCATCCGCGGCGTCGAGTTTGTTGCCATCAACACCGATGCTCAGGCACTCGCGATCTCTGATGCCGATATCAAGGTGCACATCGGCACCGACCTTACCCGCGGCCTGGGCGCCGGCGCCAACCCCGAGGTTGGCCGCAAGGCTGCCGATGAGTCCCGCGACGACATTGCCGAGGCGCTCGCTGGCGCCGACATGGTGTTCATCACCTGCGGCGAGGGCGGTGGCACCGGTACCGGCGCTGCTCCCATCGTTGCCGATATCGCGATGAACGAGGTCGGTGCGCTGACCGTCGCCGTCGTGACCAAGCCCTTCACCTTCGAGGGCCGCAAGCGCAAGAAGAGCGCCGAGGAGGGCATTAAGACCCTCTCCGATTGCGTCGACACCATGATCGTCATCCCTAACGATAAGCTGCTCGACATCGCCGAGAAGAAGACCACGATGCTCGAGGCCTTCGCAATTGCCGATGGCGTCCTTTCCCAGGGCACCCAGGGCATCACCGACCTCATCACCGTCCCCGGTATCATCAACCTGGACTTCGCCGATGTTAAGACCATCATGAAGCAGGCCGGTACCGCCATGATGGGTATCGGTACCTCTTCTGGGGACACCCGTGCCGTCGACGCTGCCCAGCAGGCCATCTCCAGCCCGCTGCTCGAGAGTTCCATCGATGGCGCCACGCGCGTGCTGCTCTCCATCGCCGGTTCCAAGGACCTGGGCATCCAGGAGATCAGCGACGCCGCCGACGTTGTCGCCAACGCCGTCGACCCCGAGGCCAACATCATCTTCGGTACCGTTGTCGACGAGTCCCTGGGCGATCAGGTGCGTATCACCGTCATCGCTACGGGCTTCTCCGACTCCAACGTCAACCGTCAGGACGAGCTCTTTGCTGCTCAGCAGTCTCAGAGCAAGGCCGCTGCCTCCGCTGAGCCGCAGCGCACCGCTCCTGCCACGAGCCCGGCTCAGGCCGCTCCGACCCGCAACGTCGGTGGCACCGAGCTTCCTAACTTCGGCAACGATCAGTTCGAGCTTCCCGACTTCCTGAAGCGCGGTAGCTTCTAAGTCGTTCTTTGCATTGTTGTGCACAGGGGCGTGTCCGTATGGACGCGCCCTTTTTATTTCGACTTTGTAAACTAGAACCTCCAATCTCTTTACGTTCCCTTTACGATTGCCTCCAGCGCAGCAGGTATCCTTTTAGAGAAGTATGACAGCCGTATAAACGCGGGCTGTAGCGGCGATGCCGCGGTACTTGTGTTATTAGGAGGCTTTAGTATGGCAGCACGTGCGGACAAAGTTTCGCGTGTCGACCATGATGGAGTTACGTTGGTGGAGGGCGCGACATCCGATGTTCGCTTTGCCTTCACCGAGCGTGCCGGTGGCGTTTCCGAAGATGCGTACTCCTCACTCAACTTGGGCTCGCATGTTGGCGATGACCCCTTTGCTGTTCAAGAAAATCGTCGTCGTGCGCTCGAGGCTATGGGTGCCGCCGAGTGCGAGCACAACCTGCTCGTTCCCAATCAGGTCCATGGTGATCATATCGTTGCGGTGACCTCGAACGGCGCCGATGACCTTGAGGACGTTCGCGAGCAGATTGCCGAGGGCTGTGATGCCATCGTCTGCACGGCGTATAACGTGCCCGTGCTGCTCTGCTTTGCCGACTGCGTTCCCGTGGTGCTGGTGGCCCCCGGCGGATTTGCCGTGGTGCACTCCGGTTGGAAGGGCACGATTGCACGTATTTCCGCCAAGGCGTGCCAGGCGCTTTGCGATGCTGCCGGTTGCGATGCGAGCGACGTTTCCGCCTATATCGGCCCCCATATCTTGGGTGACGAATATGAGGTATCCCAGGAACTCATGGATCGCTTTGCCGCCGAGTTCTCTTGCATCGATGCGAATACCTCTCGCATGCTCGATCTTTCCGCTGCCATTCGCGAGGCGCTGGTAGATGTCGGTGTCGACGCGGATAATATCGTGGATACCCAGCTTTCGACCGTGCGTCAGAACGACCGCTTTTATTCCTACCGTAACGAGGACGGCACCTGTGGGCGCCATGCTGCGATCGGCGTGATGCTATGAGAAAGATCGTATCGGTCCTGAGCGCCGCTGTGCTTACGCTTACGCTGTGCGCCTGTTCTTCGGGATCTTCTACCTCTTCCATTACCGTGGCCGGCTCCACGACCTGCCTTCCTATCGCCGAGATTGCGGCCGAGGGCTTTAAGGAGGAGACCGGCATCGACGTGCTCGTTTCCGGTTTGGGTTCTTCCGCTGGGATCGAGGCCGTCAGCGCCGGCACGGCCGATATCGCCAGCTCCTCCCGTGGACTCAATGCCGACGAACAGGATCTGGGCCTGACTCCCATCGTCATTGCCCACGACGGTATTGCGGTCATCGTGAACGACGACAACCCCGTCGATAACCTCTCGACCGAGCAGCTCCGCGATATCTACGCCGGCAAGATTACCAATTGGAAAGAGGTCGGTGGCGAGGACCTGAGGATTCAGGTCATCAACCGAGACGAGGCGTCCGGTACGCGCGAGGCCTTCCGTACCATCGTGATGGATGGCACGCCGTTCGATCGCCGCTCGGCTGTTCTTTCGGGTACGGGCCAGGTGCGCGACGTGGTATCTCGTTCGCGTGGGGCCATCGGCTACATTTCGCTGGGCTTCGTCGATAGCCTCAACGCCAAGACCTCGGTCAAGGCTGTCTCGGTCAATCATGTTGAGGCGTCCGAGAAGACGGTCGCGAGTGGCGGCTATCCCATCTCGCGCGACCTTTACTTCTTTGTGAAGGGTGCGCCTTCGCAGCAGGCGCAGGATTACATCGACTACGTGACGTCCGAAAAGATGGACAAGCAGATTCGCGAGGCGGGCTTTATTCCCGTCACCAACGACGAGAAGGGGAGTGAGTAGCATGGAAGCACAGGAAAACTCCCAGACTGAGCAGAATGTTCAGACGCCCAAGAAGCGCGAGCTGGCGCTCGTATCGCGCAGTACCTATATCAAGGAGAAGGCGCTGCAGTGGATCTTCTTTGCCTGCGCGTTCTTGGCGGTCGTTACCGTCATCCTGATTTTTGTCTTTACCACGTACTCGGCGCTGCCCGTCTTTACTGACATCGGTCTGGCTGACTTCTTTAGCTTTACGTGGGCGCCTTCCGAGGGCCACTACGGCATCTTGTCGCTGCTTGCCGGCTCGGGTCTGGTGACCGTCGGTGCGCTCGCCATGGGCGTGCCGCTGGGCGTGGGTACGGCCGTTTACCTGGTCGAGATTGCCAGCAAGCGCGTGCGCAAGCTCATCAGCCCCGCCGTTGACCTGCTGGCGGGCATACCCTCCATCATCTACGGCTTCTTTGGCATGATCATCATCCGCCCGTTTATCGCACAACTGACCGGCGGCCTTGGTTTTGGTGCGCTGACGGCGTGGTTTGTGCTCGCCATCATGATCGTCCCTACCATCACCACGCTCACCATCGATGCTCTCAATTCCATTCCCATGGGCATTCGCGAGGCATCGTATGCCATGGGCGCCACAAAGTGGCAGACCATCTATAAGGTCGTGCTACCTGCCGCGAAGCTGGGTATCGTTGATGCCATCGTGCTGGGTATGGGCCGTGCCATCGGCGAGACCATGGCCGTGCTCATGGTCGTAGGTAACGCCCCGGTTATTCCCGACAGCATTGCGAGCCCCATCTCGACGCTCACGAGCCAGATTGCGCTCGACATGAGCTATTCCTCGGGTCTGCACCGCTCGGCGCTGTTCGGCATGGGTGTGGTCCTGTTTATCATCTCCGCCACGCTGGTGGGTATCGTCCGTCTGATTTCCAAGAAGAAGAGGGGGTAGGCTATGTCCGATTCCGTTGACACGACGGTCGATACGACCTCGTCGCGCGAGCGCATCAAGCGTGCCCTTTCCCACGGCAAGAAGGGCCGCATCAACAAGGACCTGTCCAACAAGATCATGCTTGGCGTGTTTCGTGCCGCTGCCTACATCACCACGCTGGTGCTGGTCGCTATCATCGCCTACGTGGTCATCAACGGCCTGCCACACATCTCGCTCGACTTTATCTTCGGTTGGCCCCAGGGCGTCAACGCCGAGGGCGGAATTTGGCCCACGATCGTCTCGACCGTCTACGTGACGGCGCTCGCCATGCTTATCTGCACGCCGATCGCTGTGCTGGCAGCCGTCTATCTGGCCGAGTACGCCAAGCAGGGCAAGGTCGTCGAGCTCATTCGCTACGCTGCTGACGCTTTGGCCTCGGTGCCCTCCATCGTTATGGGCCTGTTTGGCTACGCCTTGTTTGTCGAGGCTATGGGCCTGGGCCTTTCGATGGTCTCGGCCGCTCTGGCGCTCGCGCTCTTGATGCTTCCCATCGTCATGCGCACCACCGAAGAAGCCATTCGCGCCGTTCCGCGCTATATCCGTTGGGGCGCGTACGGCCTGGGCGCCACCAAGTGGCAGGTCGTCTCCAGGATCGTGCTTCCTTCGGCCTTTGGCCGCATTGCCACGGGCATCGTCCTTGCCATCGGCCGTGCCATCGGCGAGACCGCCGTGGTGCTCTACACCATGGGCCAGGCCATCAATCTACCTATCTCGCCGCTCGATTCCGGTCGTCCCATGACCGTTCACCTGTACCTGCTTGCCAACGACGGCATCAACATGAACGCAGCCTACGGCACTGCGCTCTTGCTGATGGTGATCATTTTGGCCTTCAACCTGTTTGCGCGCTTCCTGTCGCGTAAGCGTCGCTAGTTAAGGAGTTCCATGTCCGTTTATCAGTCCGCTCCCGCGTTGGAGCAAGCGGCCATTACGGCCAAGGATTTCAACTTTTGGTACGGTGACTTTCATGCGCTGACGGGGCTTGACCTCAACATCGCCAAAAACGCCATCACCTCCTTCATTGGCCCTTCGGGCTGCGGCAAGTCGACGTTTTTGCGCTGCATCAACCGCATGAATGACCTGATCGAGGGTACGCGCGTCGAGGGCACCATGACGCTCGACGGCAACGATATCTATGCCGAGGGTGTCGACCCGGTCGACCTCCGTCGCCGCGTGGGCATGATCTTTCAGCAGCCCAATCCGTTTCCCAAATCCATCTACGAGAATGTCGCCTTTGGCCCTCGTCTGCAGGGCGTGACTAGCAAAAGTGACCTCGATGACATCGTGGAAGAATCGCTCAAGCGCGCCAACCTCTGGAAAGAGGTATCCAATCAGCTCAACAAGGATGGTTTGGCGCTCTCGGGCGGTCAGCAGCAGCGTCTGTGCATCGCGCGCGTGCTTGCGGTGCAACCCGATGTCCTTCTGATGGACGAGCCCTGCTCCGCCATCGACCCCACGTCCGTCTCTAAGGTCGAGGATCTGATGGCCGAGCTGGCGCCCGAGATGACGATCATCATCGTCACGCATTCAATGCAGCAGGCAGCTCGCATTAGCGACTACACCGCATTCTTCTTGCAGGAAGTTGCCGGCGAGCCCGCTACGCTCATCGAGTATGGTCAAACCGACGCGATCTTCACCAGCCCGGTGGACTCGCGGACGGAAGACTATATCACCGGCCGCTTTGGCTGATCGGTGCGACTAGTCCCAAGCCGATCGGACCTGGTCCGGTGCGTATTCACTGTGCGGGCGGCATGACCGCACCCAACTGATTGGAGTGAACCATGCGCAAACTGTTTTCCCGTCAGCTCATCGAGGCCCGCCACGAGATGCTGAGCATCTACGAGGCCGTCGATCTGGCCCTCCACGATGCCGTGAGGGCCTATGTTACCGACGACCGCAAGCTCGCCACCAAGACCAAGAAGCGCACGCTTTCGATTGACGCACGCTGCGCCAACCTGGAGGCCGTCTGCTACAACCTGATTGCCACGCAGTCACCGGTCGCCTCCGACTTCCGCTTGCTGCAGACGATCATCTACGTCGACTTTAACCTGCAGCGCATGACCGATAAGGTTCGCCAGATTTGCCGCGCCACGCGTCATATGATCAAGGCCGACATCTCGCTGCCCAAGGAGCTTGTCGGCACGGTCGAGGCCGAGGCTGAGGCCGTCTACCAGGTGCTGGGCTCTTCGCTTTCCGCGCTCGTCACCAACGACATGTCCATCATCTGCAACTTGGCCGTCGAGGACGAGCCAGTGCACGCCGCCTACGAGAAGTTCTTCCGCACCTTTAACCGCATGGACACGGGCGATTTTATGGACGACGACAGCAACTATGACGACCTGCGCCGCGCCATCATGGTATCGCGCTATCTCGATCGCATCGCCTCGATTTCCATCGATGCCGCCTGCCGTCTGACCTTCCTGTTGACCGGACAGCGTATGACTGCCGGTGATATCGCCTGCACTGATGAGGATGAGCTCGAGAGCATGCGCGTGCCTTCGGGCGAGGGTGTTATCATGAGGCCCGCCGTCGATGCACGCTACGTTGCCAAGGTGCCCGTTAACGAGGTCAGCGAGGGTCTTCGCTACCTGCTCGATCATCTTGAGGATGAGGACGATGGCGAGGACGACGAGGAGTAAGTAACCCCGTTCGTCGAAAGATTGTAAATACCTAAGTGAGCGCGGCCTTGCACATGCGGGGCCGCGCTCTTGCGTTAGCATGGGACTACTTGTTTGGCTGTCAGCGGAGGCGATTGGCAATGGATAACTATTTGGACTTGATGCGCGCTCGCCGCGAGCAGATTCTGGAACGTTTTTATGCGGCGCTCGATCGCGCGGGCCGTCCCCACGACGCCGCGAGCCTCATTGCCGTGTCCAAGACCGTTGGTGTCGATGAGACCGTTGCCGCCATCCAGGCGGGGTATCGCCATTTTGCCGAGAACCGCCCGCAGGAGCTGGTTCGCAAGCTCACGGGTTTGGCGGAGCATCCGGAGCTGCCCGAGGTGCGCTTCGATATGATCGGCAACCTGCAGACCAATAAGATCAATGCGGTGCTGGGCTCAGCCGAGCTGATTCACTCGGTGGGTTCGCTGCATCTGGCGCAGGCGATCTCGAGCCGTGCTGTTCGCAAGATTGAGGCAGGCGAGCTCGTCGGCCCCCAGCGTGTGCTCATTGAGGTCAATGTGAGTGGTGAGGAGTCGAAGGGAGGCTTTTCACCCGATGAGATTCGCGCCGCCGCGGGTGAGCTTGCAGAACTTGAGGGAATTTGCGTACAGGGGCTTATGACTATGGCGCCCCGGGGGAATAAGGATGTGGCACGCCGCACCTTTGCGGGGCTTCGTGAGCTGAGGGATGAGCTGGAGGCGGCGCATCCCGATTTGAACCTGCCTGAGCTTTCCTGCGGTATGAGCGAGGACTTTGAGTCTGCCCTTGAGGAGGGCTCTACGCTCGTTCGCCTGGGCAGGGTAGTATTTAGCCCGGAGTTTGCAGTAAAATAAGGCTCTGAAGTGCGCACTGATTATCGGGGCGCCTGCACTAAACCGCGAGAGGACACAACCATGGGCTTCCTTGACGAGATTAAAAATAAGATGCACCTGGGCGGCCAGCAGGGTTACGACCAGGGTTATGGCCAGGACGACGACTACGGCTACGATGACGGCTACGACGATGGCTATCAGAACAACGGCTACAGTGGTGCTTCGGGCGAGGGCTTCTACACCCAAGACGAGCCGAGCAACGGCCTGCTTGGCCAGACGCGCCGCGGTGAAGCTGAGTCGGTTGCCGTGTATACGCGCTCCGGTCAGCTGGTCGGCGATGACTCCCGCCATGCCACGACGTATGACCCGCCTTCGCGCTCGCAGGACAGTGTTGCGAGCGGTTATCGTCCTGGTGCCTATGACACGCCGTCGAGCTACGCCGAGAATACCCGCGCCCGTGCCGCCGCTGCACCCGCGCCTGCACCGAGCGATGCCTCGGCCTATGCGAGCAATATCATCAACGCCACGCCGCAGCTGCCGGCCTATGTCCTGCGCCCCGAGAGCTATGACGACGTGGAGACCGTGGTGCGCCGCGTTCGCACCAAGCAGCCTGTCGCACTGATTTTTGTGGGCGTACGCACCGAAGTTGCCAAGCGCGTCTTGGACTTCTCTTACGGCTTTGCCTGCGGTCTGGGTGCCACGGTCAAGGAGGTGGGCGACCGCGTGTTCATGGTGCTGCCCGCCGGTTGCGAGGTCAAAGATTCCGATCTCAAGAAGCTTCGTGCCGACGGCTACCTTAAGTAAAGACAAGACGAGGAGATTCCCATCAACATCTACACTATCGTCCAGCTGGTCAACACGCTGTTCAACTTCTATTCCACGCTCATTGTCGTCTACTGCTTTATGACGTGGATTCCCATGAAGCAGGGTGGTTTGCTTCAGGATATTGCCGCGGTGCTTGATAGCGTGTGCGGTCCGTGGCTCAACCTGTTCCGTCGTTTCATCCCGCCGATGGGCGGTATCGATTTTTCGCCGGTCGTTGCGATTATTGCGTTGCAGTTGGTGCAGAGGCTGGTTCTGCAGCTTCTTATAGGTATACTCGTGTAGAACTGTCTTAGTAACTTACGTCGGGCGTGTAGCGCCGAGGCGATGAAAAAGGAGACTTGTTATGGCTATTACCCCTGCAGACATCCAGGCTCAGACTTTCTCTGAGGCCAAGCGTGGCTACGATCCTGCCGAGGTCGACGTCTTCTTGGAGACGCTGTCCTCCGAGGTTGACGCTATGCTCGCTAAGATCGTCGACCTTAAGGGTCGTCTGACTGCTACCGAGCAGCAGCTTGCCGATGCGCAGGCTCAGCTTGCCCAGGCTCACGATGCCCCCGCCCAGGCCGTTCCTGCCGCCCCCGTGGCTGCTCCCGCCCCTGACTTCTCCGCTCAGGAGCGCCAGATTTCCGCTGCCTTGATCGCTGCCCAGCAGACCGCCGAGACCATCGTCAACGATGCCAATGAGAACGCTGAGCGTATCCGCAACGAGGCTGACGCCAAGGCCCGCGAGGTTATCCGCCAGGCTCTGACCGAAAAGCAGGCCGAGCTCGAGGAGATCGATCGTCTCAAGGCTTCCCGTGAGGAGTTCAAGGCCGAGTATCTCAAGCTCATCCAGCACTTCATGGACGATGCCCAGAACTCCTTCCCGGCCGACCTCATGGCCTCCACGCCGGTCGGTTCTGCCGCTTCTCCTGCGGTGACTGTTCCCGCCGAGCCGCTGCCCGTCGCTGACCCGGTTGTCCCCGTGGCCGACCCCTTCGCCCCGATCGACAACTTTGCTGCCGACGACCTGGACTAACATTCGGCCTACAATTTAGTGCCTAGAAAGGACCCGCAGCTTGCGGGTCCTTTTTTATGACTGTGCAGGGGCGCGCAACATAAAAAACCGAGCCCTGCACATTGTGGCGCAGAACTCGGCGAATGGGTGAGCGGTAAAAGGTAGGTTTTAGGGCATGTGCCAAAAAACTACTTGAGGAGGAAGTTGGGGAGGGGAATGGTACGGGCCTCGCGATGCTCGGGGTCGGCGATGTGGTCGGCAGGATAGCCACAGACAAGCATGTGATAGGGATAAACGCCCTTGGGCAGATTGAACTGCTCCTGTGCCACCTCAGGCTTAAAATGGCATACCCAGCACGTTCCCAGGCCCTGCTCGGTGGCCTCCATCATCATCTGATCGCAGACGATCGAAGTATCGATGGCACTCGAGTTCATCTGATCATACGGGCGCACCCAAGCATCATCGGTAACGCTGCAAATAAGGAAGACAAGCGGAGCCCCAAAGATAGACCCATCACGAGCAAACCGAGGCTGACAAGCAGCTGCCTTCTCCAGAAGCTCAGGCGTATCCAACACCATCACACGGGTTGGATGGTTATTACAAGCAGAAGGAGCAATACGCCCAGCCTCAACAATGGCATCCACCACAGCCTGCTCCACAGCCCGATCTTCAAACTCACGACAAGAATACCGACCCCGAGCCAGATCCAAATAAGACATACAAGCCCTCCAACAATTAAAAATCAAACAAACCCAAAGTAACCCAAACAGTACCCAAAGCAGCAATCAGTCAAACGCTCATCGAGGGCCAAAGTGTCCGAACGGATACCAAAGGTCCCTTCAGCCAAGCCCCCATTGCACTATAACTATCAGCCAAAGTTCCCAATGGGGGTACATAAGGGAGCGGGCCCGACCACTAATAACCTTTTGAACGACTCTGCTTGCAGCCGGAGTGAAAAAGGTTATTAGTGGCCGGGCCCGCGACCGGTGGGACATGTACCCCCAATTAACTGTTCTTCATGACAATCGAATCCACGACATCGGCCACATTCTCGCAGCAGTCGGCGCAGTACTCCAGGAAGGCGTACACGTCACGCCAAGCGATGACCTCGAGCGGGTCCTTGCCGTTAACGTGCAGGTTGCGCATGGCGTTGATGTAGAGCTCGTCGGCCTCGGACTCGATGGTGTTGATCTGGATGACGAGCTCGCGCAGGGTCTTGGACTTGCGGTAGTTGGGCAGCTCGACCATCAGGTCCTTCATGGCGCGGCAGGCGTCGGTCACCTTGTGGGCGATGACG
>DBFWDM010000280.1:0-11972 GCA_048484635.1 Collinsella sp. | reverse complement strand
TCTGATACCATGGTTTCACCGATTGGGACCAAGGCATCCGAGGAGCAGTGTTATATGGGAACTTATCATAGTACACGAGGACGCACTTTATCGTGCTCAAGTAAGGTGGCAATCCGCACCGGCATCGCTCCCGACGGGGGTCTGTTTGTCTCGGACGAGCTCGGCACCCAGCAGGTCGATATCAGCTCGCTTGCAGATAAATCGTACTTTGAAATCGCTCAAGATGTGTTGGGAATGTTACTGAATGATTACACAGCCGAAGAAATTTCGGCGTGTGTCGACGAGGCATACCGCGGCACGTTCGCGAGTGAAGAGGTTACGCCGCTCGTCAAACTCGACGCTGCGCCGGGCGCTGACGTCCCTCAGACCTATGTGATGGAGCTCTTTGGCGGCCCCACAAGCGCCTTTAAGGACGTCGCCCTGCAGATGCTCCCCCGTCTGATGGCCCGCACTTCCGCCAAGGACGGTGGCGCCGAGCGCATCATGATCGTCACCGCCACGTCGGGTGACACGGGCAAGGCAGCACTCGCCGGCTTTGCCGACGCCCCGGGCACGGGCATCACCGTCTTTTATCCCGAGGGCAAAGTCAGCCGCGTGCAGAATCTGCAGATGTCCACTCAGGAGGGCGATAACGTTGCCGTCTGCGGCATCCGCGGCAACTTTGACGACGCCCAGAGCGCCGTCAAGCGCATCTTTGCCGATAAGGAGCTTGCCGAGCGTCTTGAGGCCGCCGGCACGGTGCTTTCGAGCGCCAACTCCATCAACGTCGGCCGCCTGGTGCCGCAGGTCGTCTACTACTTTGCCGCCTATGCGCAGCTGCTGCGCGCCGGCGCCATCAAGGCTGGCGACGCCGTGGAGTTCTGCGTACCGACCGGCAACTTTGGCGATATCCTGGCCGGTTACTATGCCAAGCGCATGGGTCTGCCCGTCGCCAAGCTCATCGTCGCGAGCGACAAGAACAACGTGCTGGCTGACTTCCTGAGCACCGGCGTCTACGACCGCAACCGCCCGTTCTTCACGACCATCTCACCTTCGATGGACATCCTCATCAGCTCTAACCTGGAGCGCATGCTCTACTTCCTGTCCGATGGCGACTGTGAGCTCGTTGCCGGCCTTATGGAGCAGCTGGCGCGGACTGGTCGCTACGAAGTTCCCGCCGACCTGCTGGCAAAGATTCAGAGCGTCTTTGGCTGCGGTTGGGCCAGCGAGGACGAGGTACGCACTGCCATCAAGAGCTGCTGGGACGCGAACGGCTACGTGATCGACCCGCACACCGCCTGCGGCTATCACGTCTTTGAGCAGGTCGCTCCCGCCGAGGGCGCCAAGGCCCGCGTGCTGCTTTCGACCGCCAGCCCCTACAAGTTCCCGCGCGCCTGCTGCGACGCCCTGGGCCTCGACGTTCCCGAGGACGACTTTGAGGCCATGCGCGTGCTCGAGCAGGCAACCAACACGGTTGCCCCGGTCCAGCTCGCCGAGCTCGAGTCCAAGCCCGTCCGCTTCGAAGACGTCTGCGACGTAGCCGACATGGCCAACTACGTAGAGCAGGCTGCAAAAAAGATGGCTACCAACTAAACCCTTACTAGGCGCCGGCGAAAGCCGGCGCACCTTCTTTTATCAGATACTCACCGGGATAATGACGAGCTGACATGCGGGTCTGCCTGTTTAGTTCGTCGCGAGTTCCGCACGAGCCGGAAAGCACTTAATGTGCTTTCCGAGCGAGCCAGGACTGCCCGAGCAGCGAACTAAACAGGCAGACCGCCCAGGAGATTCCCATGATCAAAATCACCGTCCCCGCCACCAGCGCGAACCTAGGCATTGGCTACGACACCCTCGGCATGGCCGTCAGCCTCTACTCGCACTTCACCTTCGAGCGCGCCGACAAGCTCACCATCACGGGCTGCCCCGAGGAATTCCAAAACGAGAACAACCTGGTCTACGTTAGCTTTGTCGATGCACTGGCCGCATGGGGCGAGCCGGCCTTCCCCGTCGCCATCGACATTCAGACTGACGTTCCCGTCGCCCGCGGCCTGGGCTCCAGCTCCACCTGTGTCGTCGCCGGCATTATGGCCGCCGCCGCGCTGACAGGCCACACCGTCGACCGTGCCGAGCTCGTCCGCATTGCCACCGAGGTCGAGGGCCATCCCGATAACGTCGCCCCCGCTATCCTGGGCGGCGCCGTCTGCTCCTTTACGCCGACCGATTCGCTCCCCCAGTGCCTGCGCTACGAGGTGAGCGATCGCCTGCGTTTTATTACCGTGATTCCTCCCTACGAGGTGCATACGAGCGAGGCGCGCAAGGTCGTGCCGCAGGAGGTTCCGCTCTCCACCGCCGTATGGCAGATGGGCCGCATCGCCGGCATGACGCGCGGTCTTGAGTCCGGCAACCTCGACCTGATTGCCGCCGCCAATGACGACCGCATCCAGGAACCCTATCGTCGCCGTCTGATTCCCGACTACAACGCCGTGCGCGACACCTGCCTTAACGGCGGCGCCAAGACCATCTGGATCAGCGGATCGGGCTCGACCCTTATGGCTGTGACCGACGACACCATCGTGGCAAAGTTCCTGCAGGTCAAGCTGCGCGAGCAGTTCCCTAAGTGTGATACGCATATTCTGACGTGCGACACGGAAGGCGCTCAAATCGAGTACCTGTAGACATCGCCGATCGGTCTGTCCGGGCCACCCAGGGGCATCCCCTTAAAAACGTCCTCGCACTTGAGGCCCACTTATCCTGCTCCTTCGGAGCTGCGGATAAGCGGGCCTCGTGCTGCGGAATGTTTTTAAGGGGATGCCCCTGGGTGGCCCTATGGCAACGTAGCTAGCGATGTCTACAGGGACCCACGCTTTGAAGGGGCGCCAGGCTGAAATCATGGCCTTTTATTGATAGGGGCTCTTGCTAGGCTGGGGCACTTATTAGAGGCAGGCTTCGGCGATGCGGCGCTTGAGTTCGTCGATGCCCACGCCGGTTTGGGAGCTTGTGATGATTACGTTTTCGGCCGGGACGTTGAGTTGCTTTTTGATGGCAGCTGCCTGGCGGGCCTGCTGGGTGCGGCTGAGCTTGTCGGCCTTGGTGAGGCAGACGATAAAGTTGAACTCGTTGCCCTGCAGATAGTCGATCATGTCATGGTCGAGCTTGCTCGGGTCGTGACGAATATCCACCAGCGACACGACCAGGTTAAAGCTGCGCTCCGAGTCAAAGAAGTCGCCGATAAGTTCTGCCCAGCGGTCACGCTCGGCCTTGGAACGACGGGCGAAACCATAGCCCGGCAGGTCCACAAAGTGCACGTCGTCGGCCTCGAAGAAATTGATGTTGCTCGTCTTGCCCGGCGTGCTCGAAACCTTCACCAGGTTCTTGCGGCCAAAGAGCTTGTTCATAATGGACGACTTGCCCACGTTGGAGCGGCCAACAAAGCTCACCTCGGGACAGGTGGACTCGGGGATCTGCGAAACCTTGCCGTAGCTGGCGACGAACTTGGCAAGCTGGTAGTTAATGGAATCGGCCATGGACACTCCTTGGTCGTAGGATCTTGCAAAAAACGCGCTATTGCGCAGCGGCAATGCGTCGAACGATATCGAGCGTGATATCGCTTGCGGCACGCGCATACTCGAACAAATCGAACTCGCGGTCGCAAATCGCATCATACGCCTCGTCACAATTATCGCTGATAGCACGCAGCACCAGGCAATCGACACCATTTTTGGTTGCGACATGGGCAATTGCCGCGCCCTCCATGCCGACACAATCGGCATGCGTCGCCTCGATGGCATCATTGCGCATAGCGGCGCCCGTCACAAAGCGGTTACCCGTGGCAATCGTGCCGACCAGGAACTGCTTTGCACCCTCGTTCGAAGCGGTCTCATTTGTCGAAGCATCAACAAACCCACGCTCAGCAAGCACATCGGCGGCAATATCGACCAGCGCAGGCGTCGAGACAAACTCCTCGAGCCCCGGTGCAGACTCGGCGATAAGCGCGGTATCGGTATCTAGATAGCGCAGGCATTTGCCAATGACGACATCGTCGATATGGAGCTTGGGATTCAGGCCACCTGCGATACCAGAAAACACAACTGCCTGTGGAGCATACTTGCTAATGAGGTGCTGTGTTGCGGCGGCAGCGTTTACCGTGCCCATACCCGCCGTCGTGGCGACAATCGACAGGCCGTCGAGCCCGCCGGTCACAACGTTCAAGCCCGCCTCCTGTACCATGCAAACGTTGCTCAACTCTTCCTTAATCTGCATGATCTCTTTTTCGAGCGCACCGATAATCGCGATGGTAGCCATGCCATTCCCCAAACCTATACGAAATTCTCAACCACGGTATGGTACCAGCATTTTGTTTGACCTCGTCAAACGAACACGTTAGGCCAGCGCAGCTCGGGTATCAAAGAATGTCTTAGCAATCGCAGCCACCAGCTCGCTCGAGCGATCGCTCCATGGTATCGATGTCATGATACTCATAATGTAGGTGTCGCCATCGACATCGATGAGGCCCGCATCGCATGTCGAATAGCAACCATCCTCGCTAATCCAGCCGGCCTTGTTGCGCACCAGGGCTTGGTCGTCCGCAATGCCGTCGCGGATAAAGGACCGGGTCGTAGAGGCCAGAAGATCCGATAGCCATTGCGACGTCTCGGTATCACGGCTCAAATACTCGCTCATCTCGCGCCACAACTTGGCCGAGGTGCGCGGGCAATAGGTGGGAAAATCACTCATCGGATCGAGTGCGGTATCGTAATCGATGCCAAGACTGGCAATCCAATCCTCGTAACCGACACGGTCAAACGTCGCGCGTAACGCAATAAACGAATCGTTGTCCGAATTAACGATCGCGGCCTCGATCAGGTCGCGCACCGTCTGCCAACCCATGTTGTAGCCACCATAGGTGCCAAGGGAATCATCGAGTGAAACCTGACCCGTCTCGACCAGAAATTCGCAGATGTACAACGCATAGAGCGCCTTGTAGCTACTCGCGCCGTAAACCTCGACATCGGGGTTATACGTCACGCCCTTGCCGCTTGACAGGTCGTAGAACACCACGCCCACATCGCCTAGCTCCTGCGCCCGACTCAGGGCATCCTGGAGCAAGGCAAGGCTCTCATCCTCCAAGGTAGGAGTCTTGTTATCTACCAACGAGAAGGTCTGAACGGTATCACCCGAAGGGATATCGTTGAAGTCCGCCTTCGAAAGTCTCGTCTTGAGATCTGCCGACGCTTTGGACTTTGAAACCTTCTCGTTTTGCGTCTGTACCGTTGACGCATCTGAGTGTGCCATTCGCTCCGACGCGTAGGTTTTGGCGGTAATTCCGAGGATAATAATCGCCAACGTTAGCATCCCAATGGCGGCAATCTTCGTCACGCGGACGCGAGCGTCGGCAAGGCCACGCGAAGACGTGCCCTTCGTCTCATATCTGCTGCTATGCTGCGGCATATACTCGTCCCGCGATGCGTTGTTTCGCACGTGGTCTCCTGACTGCTACCGTTCATATACGAGCAGCATAATACCGAGCAGGCATTTCTTTCCAAAGATATTCAGCGGCGTTTAAGGCGTCTTTAAAGAAACCACAAGCGTATTTATCCAAATGGCGCGATTCTGTTGCGCATCTCCGCCCAAAACGCAGTTGCGGTGGAATAGTTCCTATTTGGTCGGCATAAGCCGAAAAACAAGAACTATTCCACCGCAACTTGACGGGGCTCTTTGGCAATCAACTTGGTGCCCAGGGGCACTCATTTAAGTCTGTCCCCAATGAGTGCCTTTGGGGAGCGAATATGACTCGCTAGCCGATGGCGTTTTTGAGTTCCGTGCGGCGCTTTTTCATGCCGGTCATAACGGCATTGCGCAGCTCGGGCATGCGCGCGGTATCCATCTGGGGCACGCCCTCAAGCTTATAGGGAATGCCCAGTTGCTCGTACTTGACGACGCCCATCGTGTGATACGGCAGCATTTCCAAGCCCACCACGTTATGCCACGGGGCAATCAGGCGACCGAGTGCCTCGCACTCCTCCACCGTGTCGGTAATGCCCGGCACCACCACGTGACGGATAACGACCTTGATCCTGCGACGCGCCAGCTCATCGCCAAACGCCAGAATGCGTGCGGGATCGCAACCGGTCAGCTTTTTATGCTCGACGGGATCGGCGTGCTTGATGTCGAGCAGCACCATATCGGTCTCGTTGAGTACGGCATCGAACTTCTCGGGATGGTTAGGATCGAACGCATAGCCGCAGCTGTCGAGGCAGGTATGCACGCGGCCATCAGGATTGTTGTGCATTGCACGGAACAGATCGGCCAAAAACTCGGGCTGCAGGAGCGGCTCGCCACCCGAAACCGTAATGCCGCCGCTGCGGTAAAACTCATGGTTACTCTGGAACTCGTCCATCAGGTGCTCGACAGTCACCATGGTGCCGCCGTTAACAGACCAAGTATCGGGATTGTGGCAATACGCGCAGCGCATGGGACAGCCTTGGACAAACACCACAAAGCGGATGCCGGGTCCATCGACCGTTCCCATCGTCTCGATCGAATGCACGCGACCCAGGGCAAACGCAGAGTCCTCGGGACGAGCGTCCACACCCTCGAGCGTCATCTCAGCCATTCCCGCTACCTTGCCTCTCTTTGGTTTTAGTTACATAAATGCCAGAGCCATTCTAGCCCATACGCTTGCGTTTAAACGTCTCGGGCCAGAGTGGCATGCTTTAATCTGCCCCCTACCGCCATGGCAGGGACTTATATCGATCATATGGCTGCTGAGCACTCGCGAAAACGAGAAAAAGTTCGTCTGCAGCCTTTACGCCTTGAGCGTGAGCACCGCGCCGAAGGCGGTCGGGCCGCAATGGCTCGAGATGACGCCGCCAACCTGAGTCCAGGTAATATCCTTAAAGCCCAGGTCATGCGCATAGACCTCCATGTCGTCGCGCAGCTCCTGGGAAAGGCCCACCGAATACGCCAGGCCAATGTGCGAGTAGTCGATCTCGCCCTTCGCAACCATGTGGTCAATAAAGGCGCGGGCGCACTTGAGCATAGAGCCGCGGAACTTCTTGGTTGCCACGAACTTACCGCCCGTTACCTCAATGCAGGGCTTAATCTTGAGCAGGTGGGCGCCAAGGAATGCCACGTTGGACAGACGACCTCCCGCCTTAAGGAAGGCTAGGTCGGTAGGAACAAAGCCCAGCAGCACACGGTCCATGACGGAATTCGTAAATGCAAAGATCTCGTCGACGGTGGCATCGGGGTGAGCCTCGATGTATTTGGCGGTCTCGACGACAACAAGCGACTGGCCCACCGAGACAAAACGCGTATCCATGGAGAACACGTAGTCGCGCCCCTTGGCTGCAATCTTGGAGGACTGATGCGAGCAGGTCGTGGCCTCGGAATACGCGAGATGCAGAATAGTCGCGTTGGGCTGCTCGGCATGGATACGGTCGTACACGTGAGCAAAATCCGCAGGCGCGCAGCCGCTGGTCTTGGGCATTACGCCAAACTCGTTGCAGCGTGAATAAATCTCAAGCGGATCGATCGAGCCGTCCTCGACGGTCTCGTCACCAATCGTGACATGCATGGGCACGCGCACGATGCCGTAGCGCTCGCAGAGCTCCGGCGTCACATCCGAACCAGATTCAACCACGATTACGTACTTGCCCATTCTTATCACGACCCATCTCGACGTTGGTTTTTTAATATATGACGCACGTCCACCGTCCTGCTGTAGAACGGCCTCCAAGCGCCAAAGAGACGCCGTCCCTTGCACACAACAAAGGACAGCGTCTCCCTGGAAAACTCCGTGCTTATTTGAGATTCTACACGGTTTATTAAGGAGTGTTACTTATTCCGCAAACGGTCGCTATACGCGATAAGCGGTAGCTGGCCGCGGCAACTGCGACACATTCCGCCCAACAAGTCCAATCGTGCTCCATGCACGGTTAATGAGCGAGGCGGTAGAAATCCATCGACGCCGCACCCTCGGCGTGCAGCTCCATCGCCGGAACCGCCGGCGAATAGGTACGGCTCGTAAGTGCCGCCTCGCCACCGTTGGCAAAAATCTCGACCATCGTAGTGTCCGAAAGCACGCGCAGGTCGCGAAGTTCGCCGAGCTCGATCGACCTCTGGTCGCGTCCATAGCCTTCGTCGCCCATATCGAGGGTAAGCATCCCGTCCGTATAACGCACAAAGACACCCTTGCGGATTTCGAGCTCGATCATCTTGGCTCCCTCACAGGAAACCACGACATCAAACAGGCGTCCCGGCTCCTCAACGGTTTCACCGCCTGTCGCGCAAACGCAGTCGCCGCGCATCCTCTCAATCTCGTGCACCGGCTGCTGACAGAGCTTACCATCGCGCATGCTCAGTTTTCTCGGCACCGTCAACGCGCACTGCCACCCGCGTGCCACCGTCGGGCTTTTTGCCGTCGCATCGGGGCAACCCGACCACCCGATCATCAAACGCCGACCCGCAGCATCCTCAAAAGACTGCGGTGCGTAGAAATCAAAGCCGGCATCGACCATCGGGGGCATGCCCTGCCCGGCGATCTTAAAACTCGGCGCCTCCCAATCGGCCTCGATGGGAAACCACACGCACTGGTGCGGATTGCGGTAACGCCATCCATCGGCGGACACACCCTGCGGACAGCAAACGAGAATAAGCTCACCATCGAGCTCAAACAGATCGGGGCACTCCCACATAAAGCCAAACTTCTCGCCCAACTCAATGCGCGTCGCATAGCTCCAGTCCTCTAGATTGCTCGAGGTATAGACAAGCACGCAGCCGCGGTCGTCTTTCGTACGAGCGCCCAGAACCATGTAGTAGATACCATCGTGTTCAAGGATTTTGGGATCACGCACGTGCGTACCGATATCGTCGGGGTAATCGACCGGCCCAACAGCTATGCGCTTCTCGCCCAATTCGTCGGGGTTCTCGGCAACCACATGAATCTGGTTTTGCTCACGGCCCGTCAACACGTAGTCGTAATCATCGCGGTCAAAATGCTTGACGTTGCCGGTATAGAAGTAGTGAATCTTGCCGTCGTGTACAAAGGCAGAACCAGAATACGCTCCGCTCGAATCCAAATCGGAATCGGGGAACAGCACAGGGCCGCGATTCTCGTACGTCACAAAATCCTTTGTTGTCAGATGATTCCAAAGCACTGGACCGCCATGCGCAGCATCGAATGGATCGTATTGGTGATAGATGTGATACGTATCACCGATCTGCACCAAACCGTTGGGGTCGTTGAGCCAGCCAAGCTCAGGCTCCACATGGAACAGGAGCCTATCGGGGTCGGACGCGATGCGACCCGCCGTCTCATCCTGTCCGGCACGCCACTGCTCATAGTCCGCGCGTGTCACCTTATTTTTTTGATTAAACATCGCCGTTGACTTTCTCGTCTATGGGGAAGGACGCTCGACTCACACGAGTCGAACGCCCTTCCCCAAATGGACTTATCCTCAGATTACGCTGAACGGCTCAACTAGAAGCTGACATCAAAGCCAGCACCAGCGCCCTCTTCATCAGTGGTCGGCACGCCCTTTGCCTTGTTGTAGGCAAAGATCAAGACGATCGGCACGATAAAGGCGATGAGATTGCCAGCCACATACCACACGAGCGTCTCGGGCGTGACGATGAGCAGGCCAAGCACGCCGGTCAGACCCTGACCGATGGCGCGCACCTCAAAGAGCTTCACGAAGGCACCGCCGCAGCCTGCACCGATGCAAGCGCAGATGAACGGGATGATCGAGTAGCGCATGTTTGCAGCAAAGATTGCGGGCTCGGAGATACCGACCAGCGTCGGGATAAAGGACGACATGCAGATGTTGCGCTCTTTGGAATGCTTCTTGTGAATGAGGTACATGCCGATGGCGCCGCCGCCCTGGGCGATGATGGAAACCGACCAGATGGCCTGGATGTAGTTGAAGCCAGTCGTGGCGACGAGGTTTGCCTCGATACCCTGGATGAACTGATGCGTACCGGTAACGACGAGCGGCTGCAGGAATGCGGCAAAGACAAAGGCACCGAAGACGCCCATCCTGTTGTACAGGATATCGATTACACCGGCGAGGACGTCGCCGATCAGGTTGCCGAGCGGGCCGAACACGGTGAACAGGGCGACGTTAGCAAGAATCAGGGTAACGGTCGGGACAAAGACGAACGAGACGACCTCGGGGATGTACTTCTGGGCAATCTTTTCGACCTTGGCCATAAACCAGGCAGTCAGGATTGCAGGGAACACGCCGCCCTGGAAAGCAACCATGGGAATGGAGAGCGGACCAAAGTTCCAGTACTCAGCACCCGTCGGATCCATAACGAACGTGTTGCGGTTCATAAGGCTCGGGTGAACCATGACGATACCGACGAGGATGCCCAGAATCGGGTTACCGCCAAAACGCTTCACCGCGCTGTACATAACCAGGACAGGCAGGTAGTCAAACGTGGTGGCGATAATGGCAAAGAAGCTTGCGAGGTTCTTGAGGAACTCGCTGTGGTCGGCAAGGCTGCCTTCCATGCCAAAGAGGCCGTTGGCAACGATCAGCGACTTAAGGCCGATGATGATAGCAGCGCCGACGAAAGCGGGAATGATGGGGATAAAGATATCCGAGAATACCTTGAGGACCGAGAAGAACTTGCCCTTCTTGTCCGCCTCGGCGCCCTTGACCTCGGAAGCGCTGATCTCCTTAACGCCCGTCAGAGCCATAAACTCATCGTAGACCTTGTTGACGGTACCGGTACCGAAGATGATCATGAGCTGGCCGCTGTTGTACAGCACGCCCTTGACGCCATCGATGTTCTCGAGCTCGGCCTTGTTGTACTTGCTCGTATCCTTGAGCACCAGACGCAGACGCGTAACGCAATGCGTGGCGCCCTCGATGTTCTCCAGACCGCCGACGTTATCGACGACTTGCTGAGACACTACTTTGTAGTCCATGTTCCTCTCCATTCCCTTACGAAATCATAAAACGTTTTGATGCCATTACAGAGACGCGATCGTTGCATTTGCGCACTTGAGCGTACCGTCGGTGACCGTCAGTGCCACACCCTGGCCCTGCTTATTGCAGAAGCGCGCGTTAAGCGCAACATCATCGACAAAGATGGTCGCGATGTCGTCGTCGACGACCAGACGCACATGGTGAGTGCCCTCGCCCTTAAAGAACAACGGACGCTCGAGGCCCATGTTGTTGACCTGGAACCACGGGTACTGGGGAGCCGGCGTGAACTCGAGCTTGCCCTCGCGCAGGTTGGCGCGGAACTCATAGGCAAGACCAGTCTCGGCGTCCTCGGCGAACTTGACCGAGAAGCCGGCAGCGTTACCGCCGAGCTCAATGTCGGCATCGAGCAAGTAGGTGGAGCCGGCATCCGCGGCGAGCACCTGCTCGACCTTGCCCGACTCGCAGGAAAGCTCAAAGGTCTCGACAGCCTTGCCCTCGCCAAAGGCGCCAAGCATGCTGTCGGGGAGCTTGGTGCCGAGCGTTCCGTCGGCACGCTGAACGATCTCGAGGGGCATAAAGGTGCCACCCCACAGGTAAGAGCTGGGGTCACCGCCCTCGTCACGCGTAGGAACCCAACCAAAGAGAACGCGGCGCTCACCATCAAATGCGGTACGCGCGGCATAGTACGCGCGGCCATCGAAGGAATCGTCCGCAGGAGTGATCCAAGGACCGTTGATAGAGCGAGACATGCGGTAACGGGTCTTGTTGCCATCACTGTACTCGGAGAACACCAGATACCACCAGTCGCCCATCTTAAAGAGATCAGGCATCTCGAACATGGTGTACAGGCCCGGATTCCACCAGTCGCCCTGGAACTCCCAGGTATCCAGGTCCTTGGAGGTGAACTTGACCAGACGACCGGTCATCAGACGCTTGTCCTCGCCCACACGCGTGCCGAGGATGAGCATGTACTCTTCGTTCTCCTCATCCCAAAGCACAAAGGGATCGCGCCAGTTGCGGTCATCGTAACCCTCCTGGGGCGGAAGCAGCGTCTCGGCG
>DBFWDM010000279.1:0-3428 GCA_048484635.1 Collinsella sp. | reverse complement strand
ATGGATAGCAGCACCTCGCTTCCGAACGACCGGTATACGTAGAGCCATTGTCTCACGGTGTCGCGCGGGACCGACAGCGCCTTCGCCGCCGACTCGGAGCCGTGGCCTCGCTCGAAGAGCCCGATCGCCGCCTTCCTGGCCTCGGGGGCCTTTTTAGTTTAAAGCGACCTGATGGGCGATCTTTATACCGGCAGACAAAAAGGGGGTACCGACCAACGTCGATACCCCTTACAAGCCACTATGTCAGCGCGCACGGTGCCGAGCGCACGACCCGCACGCCTACTTGCGAGAATTGCTCAGCTTATTGATCAGCGCCTCAAGACGCTCGCCGTCCTCGGCCGTCTGGGCAATAACCAAAATCGTATCGTTGCCGGCAAGCGAGCCAAGCACATCGGGCAGCTCTGCCGCATCAACAGCGGCGGCGATGCCGGAAGCCGTACCAGGCTGAGCCTTGATCATAACCAGATTATCGGTGCGCAGAACGCCCGTTACGAGCTCGGAAACCATACGCTGCAGGTGCAGGTCCTCTGCCAGAACATAGATGCCCTCAGGGAGCTTACGCAGCCCCATATCGGCAATATCGCGAGAGACAGTCGCCTGCGTGCAATCAAAGCCCATAGCGCGGAGCTCATCGACCAGCACGCGCTGCGTGCGGACGTCCTTATTGCGCACAATATCTCTAATGGCATCCTGGCGCCCATTGCGTTTTTTAGCCATACAAACCCTCTCTCCAAAAGATGGCGGAGACAATCAATCACTGATTGAATAGTTTAACGCTATTTGAAGGCTTTTGTGAATAAGAACGCATTTCGAAACAATTCTATGCAAATTTGTTTCGAAATGAGCCGTTTAGGCGGTTTTTGCGCCCGTCCGGTTAAGAAAAGCTGCCAGATGCGTACACATCACGCAGCGCGCGGGCTTGGCGCTGGCGATCGGCCCAAACAACAGACCGAGTCCCCGATGGTTATCCTTGAGCGCGGCGACCATCTGACGGGTTCGAGGCGCCTCGAGCATATCACGCATGCGGGCGGAACGCTCGATTGACGACACTCCATGCGGGCTCAGACACAAATTCTCGATGCAGGCGACCAGTCCAGCAAAGTAGAACTTTTGGCTTGCCAGCTTGAGCCGACCACCGCTATCTGCTTCCGAGAGTGAGTCCGCAAGCTCGTCGAGCGCTCGAGTGTCATCGGATATCCTGGCATACATGGTGGGATCAAAGGCATCTGTAAGCTTAGGTGCCACCGCGTGGAAACAAGCGTCGCCGCAGCCGGACACGAATCGTGCCTGCGAGAGCGCATAAGCCATAAACTCAACCGTACGGTACGCCTTGCCGCGCGACAGGCATGCCTCAAACAGCGAGCGGCTGTACATCACGCCAGAGGTCTGAACGACAAGGCCGCCTAAAATCAACTGGGGCAGCCCGGTCACCATCGAGGATTTGCTATCAATGGAAATATGAGCAGCATCCAAGACGCGCGAATGGCGCTCTCGATGTGCATCATAGCGGTCGAGCGACACCGTGGGGAGCACTATGTCTGCCGTAGTATCGCACGCGATATCGACCATCTTGGAAAGGGACTGCGGAGCAAACCACTCATCGGCGTTCATAGCGATGATTTGAGAGCCACGCGAGGCAGCAAAACCGGCACGAAGGCAAGCACCGCGCTTCGCGTCCTCGACGTCAATCAAATCAATATGGATGTCCCTGTCGGCAGCAACCTGAAGCGAATGGCGCACACCGGGCGCAGCATCGCGGCAGACAACGACAATCTGCAAATCGTAGAGGTCTTGGTTCTGGATACTCTCGAGCGCACGCATCGCATAGCTGGGCGAACCTTCTACCACAAGGATCACCGAAAGTCGCGGATGCGAGCCACGTCGAACCAAGTTATCCGTCCTCTCGACAGCAATGAATCAAACTGTCGTTCATGGTACACCCCGGCAATAAAAGCAATGAGACACCGGTTGCACTGCACGCCAAGAACAGATGTTGCACACGCGCAGCCCACAGATGACAGGTGCCGACGAACGGCGCGTCGAGCCCTCCCCTAGTCGAGCACGACAAGCTCGGCGGGATCGTAATCCACGCCCATAAACGTAAGGCCGCAGGCAGGAGCCGTGGGGCCCGCAGCGGTACGATCGCAAGCATCGATGACCTCGCGCATCCACTCGGGTTCACGGCGATGCATGCCAATCTCGACAAGCGTGCCAACGATCGTACGGACCATCGAATGCAGAAACGCATTGCCCTCGATGGTAAACGTCAGGATGTCCTCGCCAAACGCAACCTCATGGCCAAACTCGGCGCGCATTACGCAGCGGTGCGTAGGTTTGCCCACGGCAGAGGCAACCTTGCAAAAGCTTTTAAAGTCCTGCTCGCCCAAAAGCGCAGGGCAGGCGGCCGCCATCGCATCGACGTCGAGGGGATAGCGATGCCACCACACAGCACCGCGTGACAGCACGGGCCGCGCATCACGATCGGCAATGCGATAGGTGTAAGTGCGAGAGCGCGCGTCAAAGCGCGCAGAAAAGCCCTTACGGGCCCTGTAGACCTCGTTTATGGCGATATCTTTGGGCAGCAGGGCATCCATAGCCCGCAGCCACCTACGGCGCGTACACGCGAGCTCAGCGTCCGTTACGGGAACGCTGATGTACTGAGCTACGGCATGCACGCCGGCATCGGTACGCCCCGCGCACGTCAAATCGATCGGGCGGCGAAGCAGCGTCTCGATGGCTCGACGTAGCTCGCCCGCAACCGTCGTCTGTCCCGGCTGCTCGGCAAATCCGCTATACGACGAGCCATCATAGGCCACACGAAATACGAGCGTGGCGTCAAGCTCGGAAATCGAATTGAAATCAGACGGGGCAGTCATGGGCGCTCCCAACAAACAAGTAACGGTATCGCGACAAAAAAAGAGGGGTACGCGAACGTACCCCTCGAATATAGCCTATGCAGACGGAAAGTCTACTCAGCGGTCTCCTCAGCAGGAGCCTCCTCGACGGCCTCGACCTTCTTGGGAGCAGCGGCCTTCTTGGGGGCCGGAGCAGCCTTCTTGGCCTTAGGCGTGCAAGGCTCGGTGACGAGCTCCATGATAACGATGGGAGCGTTGTCGCCCTTGCGGTTGCCGAGCTTCATGATGCGGGTGTAACCGCCGTTGCGGTCCTGCCACATGCCCTGGGCAGCCTTGTCGAAGATCTCGGCAACGAGCTGCTTATCGCCGAGCTTGGCGATAGCCAGACGACGAGAGTGCAGGTCGCCCTTCTTGGCCCAAGTGATGATCGGGTCGACGACCGAACGCAGCGCCTTAGCGCGGGTCTCGGTGGTCTTGATGCGGTCGTTCTCGAAGAGGGCCTTAGCAAGGCTCTTCTTCATGGCCTTGGTGTGGCTCGCATCGGTGCCGAGCTTCAGGCCCTTCTTAACGTTG
>DBFWDM010000278.1:0-1150 GCA_048484635.1 Collinsella sp. | reverse complement strand
CGGAAATCTTTGTTACTATAGTCGAGCTAACGGGTTGTGGCTCAGTTTGGTAGAGCACTGCGTTCGGGACGCAGGGGTCGCTGGTTCAAATCCAGTCAACCCGACCAGAGCATGAGGAGGGACCGCTTCTTGCGGTCCCTTTTTTTAGCTATTGTTGTGATACCGCGATACCCGCGGTATACTCATTCGAGCTTGTCTCGCTGTATTGTGGAGGTCTACATGTTTGGACTGAGGGCTCCTGAGCTCATCATTATTCTCGTCGTTGTCCTGATTATCTTCGGGCCCAAGAACCTGCCGAAGCTCGGCAAGTCCCTCGGCTCTACCGTCAAGAATATCCGCGAGGGTATGGAGGGCGACGATAAGGCCGAGACCAAGCAGGCCGAGGAGGTCGTGGTCGAGCAGTCCGAGGAGGACAAGGAGATCGCTGAGCTCGAGGCCAAGCTCGCTGCTGCCAAGAAGAAGCAGGCAGAGGACAGCGACGCGGACGCAGAGTAGTCCCATCCCTTTGGGGTGAGCACCTGACCGGCTTGCCCGCAGGCTAGCCGGTCTTTTTCGTTTTGTTGACAGTTGATTGTTTGATCAGAGTTGGGGAGATATCCGTATGGACGCAAGCCAGATCGTACTGACCGCTGAGGGCCGCCAGAAGCTCGTCGAGGAGCTCGCTTGGCGTGAGGGCGATTACGCCAAGGAGATCGTCGAGGACATCAAGGAAGCCCGCGCGTTCGGCGACCTTTCGGAGAACTCCGAGTACGACGCCGCTAAGGACAAGCAGGCCCAGAACGCCGCTCGTATTGCCGAGATCCAGGCCATCCTCGCCAACGCTCAGGTTGCTGCCACCACGGGCGACCTGACCGTCTCCATCGGTTCCACCGTTTCGCTGATTGATCCCAACGGCGAGGTCATGGAAGTCACGCTCGTCGGTACCACCGAGACCAACTCGCTCGAGCACAAGATCTCCAACGAGTCTCCGGTCGGCCACGCCATCATCGGTCACGGCGAGGGCGACTCCGTCGAGGTCGTTACGCCTTCCGGCAAGACTCGCGTCTACACCATCGCCAAGATCGCACGCTAGACCACGGTCCCGCGTAAAGGTATGTTTTCGCTCCCTGGGACCGAATCCTGGGGAGCGTTTTAGTTTGAGGAGCTAACT
>DBFWDM010000277.1:0-9375 GCA_048484635.1 Collinsella sp. | reverse complement strand
CACACCGGAGGTGCCGTGCAGAACCAGCGGCACGTCGACGGCGTCGCGGATGGCCTTGACCACGGACTGCTCGATGTGCGGATCGCTCGTGTACACACCGTGGCTGGTGCCAACGCCAATTGCGAGGGAGGTGCAGCCGGTGCGCTCGACGAACTCCTTGGCCTCGGCCGGATCGGTGTAGGGGCTCTCGCCCTCAACCGCGGGACCGTCGTCCTCCTTGCCGCCAACCTTGCCGAGCTCAGCCTCGACGGGCACACCCATGGCGCGGCCAGCGTCGGCGACGGACTTGGTCAGAGCGATGTTGTCCTCGAAAGACTCGTGCGAACCGTCAATCATGACAGAGGTGTAGCCAGTGCGGAAAGCCTGCATGCAGCGGTCATAGCCATCGCCGTGATCGAGGTGCAGAGCGACGGGCACGGAAGCGCGCTCGGCGGCAGCCTTGACCATGCCGTAGAAGTAGTCCAGACCAGCGGTCTTGATGGTGCCCGGGGTGGTCTGCATGATGACGGGGGACTTGGTCTCCTCGGCAGCAGCCAGAACGGCCATAACAAACTCGAGGTTCTCAACGTTGAACGCGCCGACGGCGTAGTGGCCGGCCTGAGCGTCCTTGAGCATCTTTTCGGTGGTAACAAGTGCCATGAGCGTTTGCTCCTCTCCCTCGCCCGCATCTGGACATCGGGCGTAGTTGTTCACAAGGCGTTTTACCTTGCGTTTTACTGCGCTCATTGTATGAAATTCAGCGTCTTTGCACGTGCGAGATATTGAGCCCATGCAGGTCAATACCGTCGTTTTTGAAAAGTAAACGGAAGGAATTGGAGCCGAGTGGGCGTGTTCGATATTGAATTTTGGGCGTTGAGCGTCTTTCTTTTATAGAAAAGATAAGTAATCGAAAGGTGTTTTCTTACTCAAAAAGAAAATGAACGAAAATAGAGTCAACACAATTCCTGCAAATCTAGCCGAGAATGGAGCAGACATGACCCAAGCTACCAACCGTGCTTTTGCCGACGAACGCCGCGCCGCCATCATGGAAATGCTCGAGCACAACGCCTCGGTGCAGGTAGCAGAAATCGCCCAGACCTTTGGCGTGTCCTCCGTCACCGCCCGCGCCGACCTGGACGCGCTCGCCGAAGCAGGCAAGCTGCGCCGCACACATGGTGGTGCCGTTTCGCTTCACAAGCGCCTGACCGTCTCCACGCAGGATCGCCGCATCAATGTCAACGTCGCCGCCAAGCAGGCCATCGCGCAAAGCGCCATCGAGCTCGTCAATGACGGCGACACGCTGCTCGTCGACTCGGGCACCACGGCGCTCGAGTTCGTCCGGCTCCTTGATCAGCGCGACGGCATCACCGTTATCACGGCCGACATTACCATCGCCGATTATATTGACGAGAGCATGCCCTCGGTCGATGTCGTCATGCTGGGCGGGGCACTGCGCAAAGGTCATCGCTATCTGTACGGCCCACTTACCATGCAGGCGCTCCAAATGGTCCACGCCGACCTTGCTGTCATGTGCCCTGGCGCTTTTGTTCCCGGCTGCGGCTTTACGACCGACTTTCCGCAGATGGCCGAGACCAAAGCGGCTATGGTCGGTGCCGCCCGTCAAAGCGTCGCTCTCATGGACGCCAGCAAGGTCAACGGACGCGGCATGTACCGTTTTGCCGAGCTGACCGATGTCGACACCATCGTGATGGACCGTGACCCCGATCATGCTGTCGCCACCTCGATCGCCGAGGCCGCCGACGTCGACGCCCCAACCCTCATCCTCGCCACCGCCTAAAACAAAAACCACCACAAAGGGGACACCTTTGTGGTGGTTTGAACGGCACGGCGGTTCGCTCCGCCAGTTTGTCTCAATCTGTAACAACTAGACCCCTAAAAGTCAGTTAACTGTTACAGATCGAGATAATTCCGCTCGACCCCCGCCCTTAATCTAAACCTGTAACAGATAGAGTCGATTTAGCCGCCCAGATGTTACAGATTGAGACAGTTGGACGCGAAACGATCTTGGCAGAAGTGGCCCTCTAGCAAAGAGACGCTACATATCGACCGAAGCCCGGCAGAGCAAACTCGAAACGTCCCTGTAAGGGTTCTTCAATCACCCCTGCCTCAATCAGACGTTTCTTATACGTCGAGATCGAACCGGAACTTTTCTTAAGCCGCGCAGCCAATTCTTGCCTGGTCGTCGTCCCCTCCGGATTCATTGCACGAAGAAAATCCAAGTCCCCCTGTGAAAGTTCCGCCGCAGTCGAGGCAAAAACGCGCGATTCGAGCTCCTCTTGCGCAAGCTTCGCGCCACGTTCGACATCTTCAAGGGAAACCTCAGCCGCCTGGCGCGAAGCGTTCCACGCCCGATATCCCACCAACTGGAACATAAACGGAAAACCATCGATTGCCTCGGCAGCACGGTCGACCGCCTCATCGGAAATCGATTTGCCACCGTCTTCAATCGTCAGCCGGAACGCTTCTTTTACCTCAGCCGGGGAAATAGATCCCAGCGAATGCTGGGCAGCACGACGAAGAAACGATGTCGATTTTCCCGTCAGCAACGCCAGCACGCGAAACGGCAGCCCCGCCATAAGCAAAGCTACTTTTTTGTTCTCGCTCACAAAATGTTGGTAGGTGGTAACGAGCTCCGTCATTTGAGCAAACGATGCATCAACTTCGTCAACGGCGATAAGCACCCCGGTGCCAGTCGCTTCAAGCTGAGCAAACAGAGCGTTCATCTTAGTACGCCAGTTGGCGCCCTCAAATTCAATATCAACGTTTTCCCAGCTCATACTACCTATGGAGGCAATCCCAACACTGTTCACACGCCTAGAAGCGGGCTTTTCGATCAGATGGGCAGCCGATTCGTTGAGGCGCTGCAGGATGTCTTCGAGCATCCCGTCCGAAGCCGTCACATTCGCCGTAATCCAGCCTTCTTGCTGGGCGCGGTATGACAGATATGCCAAAAGGGCCGTTTTGCCCGTCCCGCGCGCGCCGTAGAAAATCGAGCATAGGTTGGGGTCGGAATCGGCGCTTTCAAACGCCAGCACCATATCATCAATGATTTGCTCACGGCCGGCCATGTATGCCGGTACACGTCCGAACATCGGCGTGAACGGATTTGCTTGCCTGTAGGCTGTCGCCGCCGCCATAAAGCCTCCCTTGAACTCACGTAATTCCATTATGCCCCACAGTCCTTGATTTCTTTGAGCATCTTTGAGTTTTTTGAGTATCCTTGAGTTCTTTGAGCATGGTTGAGTTCTTTGAGCGAACGGTCGACAGCAGCGCCAACCGTCCTCTTCGACCAAAAACAAAAACCACCACAAAGGCGCCTGTCCCCTTTGTGGTGGTTTTGCTCGTTAAAAGCGAGATATCGCTACTTGGACAGCTCGTCGGCGAGGGCCTCGATTTGGGCGCGCGAGGCGTCGTTGAGCGAGCCCAGCACAGTCACCTTGTTCTGCGTCAGGGTGATGTCCTTCATGCCCTCGAGCTCCTTGGTCATAACCTTGGCAGCTGCAGGCGCCCAAGAGCCGGCCTCGACGAGCGCCACCGTACGGTTCTGGTAGGCGTGCTCGGCGAGCGTATGGATGAAGGTGCTCATGCACGGGAAGATCTCGCCCTGATAGGTGATGGAGGCGAGCACCAGACGGTCGTAGCGGAACGCATCCTCAACGGCCTCGGCCATGTCGTCGCGAGCCAAGTCAAAGACGGAGACCTTCTGGCCGCGAGCCTCAAGCGCTGCGGCGAGCTCCTCGACGGCAGCCTTCAGATGGCCGTACACGCTCGCATAGGCAATCGTGATACCCTCGTCCTCGGGCTGATAGCTCGACCAGGTGTTATAGGTGTCGAGGTAGTAGCCCAGGTTCTCAGTCAGCACGGGGCCGTGGAGCGGGCAGATAATCTGGATGTCCAGGTCGGCGGCCTTCTTGAGGACGGCCTGCACGAACTTGCCGAACTTACCGACGATGCCAAAGTAGTAACGGCGCGCTTCGCAAGCCCACCCTTCCGGATCCTCGATGTCGTTGGCGCCAAACTTGCCAAAGCCGTCGGCACTAAAGAGCACCTTGTCGGTGGACTCGTAGGAGAAAATCACCTCGGGCCAGTGAACGTTGGGGGCGCCGATAAAGGTCAGGCTGTGGCCGCCCAGATCGAGCACATCGCCCTCTTTGACGACCATTTTGCGCTCGGGGAAGTCGGTGCCAAAGTAGTTGACCATCATGCGGAAAGCACCCATGCTGGCCACGATCTGCGCCTGGGGATAGCGCTCCATAAAGGCAGCGATACCGGCGGAGTGATCGGGCTCCATGTGATGGACGATCAGGTAGTCAGGCGTACGGCCATCGAGCACGGCCTCGAGGTTGCCGAGCCACTCGTCAACAAAACCGCCGTCGACTGAATCGGCGACAGCGATCTTTTCGCCCAAGATAACGTAGCTGTTGTATGCCATACCGTTCTCGGACACATCGTACTGGCCCTCGAACAGGTCAATGTCGTGATCGTCGACACCGATGTAGCGGATATCCTTGGTGATCTCCATCAGGCAAAGCCTCCTAGATAGACAAAAGAACCCGTCTATCATAACACTCGCCTTCATAGCCACGGCTATCCGTCAGCATCCTTACCGATTGTAATTGAGGCGGAATATACTGCCGTTGACCTGCACAAACTATGCGCGCAGTATCGCCGTGCTATGTCGAATAATGAGCTGGCCGGGAATACGGATGGCAACGGTTTTGCCCGCCGTACCCGCCTCGGGAACCGCATGCTCAAACACCTCGCGTCCGCGCTGATGTAGATCGAATCGCACGGTCGTGAGCTCGTTGTGTGCCACAAAATCATCGAGCGAATCGTCGACGCCCACCACGCTCACGTCCTCGGGCACGCGCAGGCCGCTATCACGCAGCGCGGCAATCGCGCCATTTGCCATCTGATCGTTTGCCGCATAGATCGCCGTCATGGTGCGGTCGTGCTCGGCCAGGTACCTGCCGGCCTCGTAGCCGCTGTTGGCAGACCAGTCGCCCTCGAGCGACTCTGCCGGCTCGATGTGTTTACGCTCGAGCGCATCCTGCCAACCGGCGCGACGAAATTGCTCGTCGACCGAGAACGACGGGCCGCCAATATAGCGAATCTGCTCGTGTCCCAGCTCAAACAGGTGATCCATAAGCAAGAGCGAGCAGCCGTAATGATCGGAGTCGACCG
Organism: Collinsella sp.; assembly: GCA_048484635.1. Classification (GTDB taxonomy): domain Bacteria; phylum Actinomycetota; class Coriobacteriia; order Coriobacteriales; family Coriobacteriaceae; genus Collinsella. The sequence goes on along the minus strand of DBFWDM010000277.1, from coordinate 4,191 downwards.
TGGTCACCCGCGGGTGCGCGTACATGGTAACGATGACCGTGCCAATGCCCGGCAGTGGATCAAACGTCTCAAAATCGGGCGCCATGCGGCTCATGCCGATGATGATGCCGTCCACCGGCAATGCGGCCATACGACGCGTGGCCTCGGCAAGCGAAAACTCCTCGGTCTTGGACATCTCGACCAGCGTGATGGCGCAATTATGCTCGCGAGCAGCGCTGGCGATGCCGTCAATCATTGAGAGGTTGCCAAACTTGGTGACATCGTTGACGCACAGGCCGACCGAATGGTAACGGCCGTCACGCAGCGAGCGACCGGCATAACTCGGACGAAAGCCGAGCTCTTGCATAGCGGACTGCACGCGCTGGCGCGTCTGCTCGTTAACGTTGGGCAAGCCGTTGGCGACGCGCGAAACCGTCTGCTGCGAAACGCCAGCAGCGCGGGCGACGTCGGCCATGGAGACCGGACGCGTACCTGTATCGTTGGACGGGCGCCTTGCCACAGGATCACCTTCACCCTTGCGAGATCTGAATAGCGTGAATGCCGGCCCGGGCAGGAGTTTAGCCCGCGCCGAGACCCGCTATCGTCGGACGAATGTTAACGTACTCTATTTTTTCAATCCGCATCTCTTCTGCTTTATAAGTCCATACGGCAATACCGTTCACGGCTGAATTTCTACCGATTACCAGATTCTCAAAAAGTGACAAGAGTTGTGTTATGAGTACGTTAACATAGCTCGTAACGTGCGGCATCGTGAACACTTGGTTCATGCCGCTTCAAGTTGTTAACGTACTCATAACGGCGCAAAACTTACCCGTACGCGCCAAGGAAAGGACTCCGATGACCACCCCCGACGAAAAGACACTCGCCACGCTCACCAAGCTGTTTGAGGAGGAGTTTGGCCCCATCGGCGACCGCCAGGTGCTCTACGTGCACGCGCCCGGGCGTTCCGAGATCAGCGGCAATCACACCGATCACGAGGGCGGTCACGTTATCGCCGGCTCGCTCGATGTCGCCGTCGACGGCATCGCCGTGGCGACCGACTCCAACAAGATTCGCGTCGCCGACGAGGGCTATCCCACGTTTGAGATCGCGCTCGACACGCTAGACGTTCAGGAGTCCGAGAAGGGCACGTCCGCGAGCCTCGTTCGTGGTATGGCCCACGAGATCGCAGCGCTTGGCGTTGAGCCCCAGGGCTTCGACTTCGCCTTCACCTGCTCTGTCCCCTCTGGCGGCGGCCTTTCCAGCTCTGCCGCCGTCGAGGCCGCGTACGGTCGTGCCATGGAGACGCTCTGGGGCGCGCCCGCCATCGAGCCCGTGGCACTCGCCCAGATGAGCCAGCGCACCGAGAACAACTATTACGGCAAGCCCTGCGGTCTGATGGACCAGGCCGCTGTGTGCCTGGGCGGCCTTGCCTACATGGACTTTGAGGACCAGGCTCAGCCTAAAACCCAGAAGCTCGACCTCAACTTTGAGGATCACGGTTATGCGCTCGTGCTCGTTAAGGTTGGCGCCGACCATGTGGCAGCTACCGACGACTACGCCGCCGTTCCGCGCGAGATGCAGGACGTCGCTGCCGAGTTTGGCAAGGCACGCCTGTGCGAGGTAAACGTGGCGGACTTTGACGCCAAGCTCCCCGAGCTGCGCGCCAAGCTGGGCGACCGTGCCTGCCTGCGCGCCGTTCACTACTGGTACGAAAACGGCCTGGTCGATAAGCGCTGGGCGGCCCTGAACGCCGGCGACATTGACCAGTTCCTGGTCCTGACGCGGGAGTCCGGCGCCAGCTCCGCCATGTACCTGCAGAATGTTGTTGCCAAACTGGGTGCCGAGCAGCCTTCCATGTACGCACTTGCTCTTGCCGAGCATGTGCTCGACGGCCGTGGCGCCGTTCGTATCCACGGCGGCGGCTTTGGCGGTACCATCCAGGCCTTCGTGCCGCTCGATCTGGTCGACACCTTCATCGCCAAGATGAACGGCTGGCTGGGCGAGGGCTCTGCCCGTCACTACGCCATCTCTGACAAGGGGGCTTACGCGGCATGGCTGTAATGACTGACGTGCGCGAGGCCGCGCAGGGCCTCATCGAATATGCCATCCACCGATCGATGATCGGACAGGACGATCGCATCTGGGCATACAACACCATTCTCGAGTGTATCGGTGCTACGGGCCCGGCGCTCGACATGGCCTGGGCACTCCAGGTCGAGAAACTCTCGCTCGTTCACCCCGACACTCTGCCCGACTTTGACCTTGAGGGCACGCTTGCCGTACTTGCCGAGGCCGCCGTTGCCAACGGTGCTGCCGAGGACACGGCATCGGGCCGCGACCGCATCGCCATGCGCATCATGGGCGCGCTCATGCCGAGGCCTTCAGTTGTAAACGAGGAGTTCAACGGACGTATGGGCGTCAACGAGCCCCGCGCCGCGACCGACTGGTTCTACGGCCTGTGCTGCGACGCTGGCTACGTGCGCCGTGCCGCCATCGCGCGCAACATCAAATGGAGCACCCCCACCAACTGGGGCGACCTCGAGATTACCATCAACCTGTCAAAGCCCGAAAAGGACCCGCGCGATATTGCCGCGGCCGGCGCCGCCAAAAACACGGGCGAGAAGTATCCCGCCTGCCAGCTCTGCATCGAAAACGAAGGCTATCCCGGACGCTCCGCTGCAGCCGACGGCGGCGCCCATCCCGCCCGCCAGAATCTGCGCGTTATCCCCATTAAGCTCGACGGCGAGCGCTGGGGCTTCCAATACAGCCCGTACGCGTACTTTAACGAGCACTGCATTGCCATGAGCTCCGAGCATCGTCCGATGCACGTCGACCGCAAGGGGCTGACCTGCCTGCTCGACTTTGTCGACCTGTTCCCGCACTACTTCATCGGCTCTAACGCCGACCTGCCCATCGTGGGCGGCTCGATTCTGTCGCACGACCACTTCCAGGGCGGCGCGCACGAGTTCCCCATGATGCACGCCGCCGAGGTCTCGCAGTTTAGCGTGCCGGGCTTTGACCAGGTCATCGGTACCGTGTTACAGTGGCCGCTTTCGGTGCTGCGACTACGATCGCACGACCGCGCCCAGCTGCTCGACGCCGCCGAGAAGATTATCCTTGCCTGGCGCGAGTGGACCGATGAGTCGGTTGGCGTCATCGCACACACGGCCGACGGCGTGGCCCACAACACCGTGACGCCCGTCATCCGCCGCGTCGACTCCCGCGGCAACGCCGGCGGCGAGATCTACGAGGCCTACCTGGCGCTTCGCTGCAACATCACGACCGACGAGCATCCGCTGGGCGTTTTCCACCCGCATGCCGAGTATCACCACATTAAGAAGGAGAACATCGGCCTGATCGAGGTTATGGGCCTGGCCATTCTTCCGCCGCGCCTGGTTCCCGAGCTCGGCGCTGTCCGCGAGCACCTGCTGGCGACCAAGGCAGATGCCAGCTACGACCTTGCCGGCGCGCTCGAGGGCGATGATCTTTGCCGTAGCCATGCCGCGTGGGCCGAGGATGTCTATGCCCGCCGTTCCGACGAGCTTACGGCGGACAACGCCATCGATATCCTGCACGAGGAGGTCGGCGTGGTGTTTGGCCACGTGCTCGACAACGCCGGCGTCTTTAAGTGGGACGAAGCCGGCCGCGCCGCCCAACAGCGCTTTATCGACTCACTGTAATGATCCCTTGGGGACGGAGGAAAACGGATCACTTCGTCTTCAAGACAACGGCGCCCGCCGGCAACATCGCCAGCGGGCGCCGTTTTTGAGTGTAGTCATTGGGGCCATTCTTAAGGGGCGTTCTTAAACGACTAGTCATTAAAGAGCGTCCCCAATGACTACTTGCGACCAAGGCAACGCCGGTGTCTTGGCAACGACAGCGAAAACGCCCCTAAGCGAGCAAGGTGACGTGAAAGAGGAGGGCATTGACCTTTTGGTCATGCCCGACGATTGAACGTCAGATTGCCGCTTAGGGGCGTTTGCGGCGTCGCGCCGTTACGCGGTTTGGTAAAACCGCGTAACCCTACAGTTCAGTCACGACAACGCTGTTGTAGACCTCGTCCCAGCGGTCCATGACCAGGTGGCCGGTCTTGGGATCCATGGCGTTGAGCTTGCCGCAGGTATTGGCGGTCTTGAGCACCGTGACGTCGTCGGCACCAGCAGCAATGGCATGCGCAAAGCCGGCGATGGTCGAGTCGCCGGAACCCGT
>DBFWDM010000276.1:0-14192 GCA_048484635.1 Collinsella sp. | reverse complement strand
GAAGAGTAAGGAATTGCACATGGATTACATCCGCGCAATCGAGCGTCAGCAGATCCGCGAGGACATTCCTCAGGTTCGCGTCGCCGACAACGTCAAGGTTCACTACCGCATTAAGGAAGGCGACCGCGAGCGCATCCAGGTCTTCCAGGGCGACGTCATCCGCATGGCCGGCGCCGGTGCCCGCGAGACCTTCACCGTCCGCAAGATGTCCTTCGGTGTCGGTGTTGAGCGTACCTTCCCGCTTCACAGCCCCAAGATCGCCAAGCTCGAGGTCGTTCGTCATGGTCGCGTCCGTCGCGCCAAGCTGTACTACCTCCGCGACAAGGTGGGCAAGGCTGCTCGCATCCCCGAGAAGCGCTAAGAAGATCGCAGCGTCTGTCCACTCGTTTGGACACAAGGGCCACCTTCGGGTGGCCCTTCTTTTTATCTGATTTGCATGCAAGGAGGGCCTGGTATGGCCAATATGACGAGCTCGGTTTCGGCATCGCAAGTTGCCGGCGAGTTGGCGAGCGCTACGTTTGAGGAGATTCCCGCCCTCGTGGAGCATTATCGCGAGGACCCGCGCCAGCAGGTGATCAAGGCTTGTGAACGCGCCCTCAAACGCCATGCCAAAGAGCTTGCCGAGCGCGAGCGCGTCAACGGCATGTATGAGTTGATGCATGAGCTTGGCGGCGATGGGGTGGTCGTTGGTGTCGACGAGGTGGGTCGCGGATCGGTGGCCGGTCCTTTGACGGTGTGCGCCGTCTGTCTTCCTATGGAGCCGCGCGTCTGGGGTATCAACGATTCCAAAAAGCTCACGCCCGCGCGTCGCGAGTTGCTCTCTGTGAAGATTGCCGAGGTGGCGACGGCGATTGGTTTTTGCCATATCGCGCCGAAGGATATCGATGAGATGGGCATGGCCCGCGCCATCCGCGCTGCCGTCGCGGGCGCCGTGGCCGATACGGGGCTCGAGCCCGATTGCGTGCTTATGGACGGTAACCCCTTGGGCGCCGTTCCCAACGAGCGCGACGTGGTCAAGGGCGATGCCAAAATCGCCTGTATCGCCGCGGCGTCCATCATGGCTAAGGTGACGCGTGACGAGATGATGGTCGAGTACGATGCCGAGTATCCCGAGTACCATCTGGCGGAGTCGAAGGGCTATGCGAGCCCCGAGCATATCGAGGCCATTCGCAAACATGGACTTTGTCCGCTGCACCGCGTGAGCTTTTGCGGAAACTTTCTGCAGACTGAGCGTCTTTTCTAGGTCAATTGTGGAGACAGGGACCTCTGTGGTTTTATAAACCTGCTGGTAGCGGGCCGTATGCAACACCATTGCTGCGTACGGCCCGTTTTTTGACGGCATTTGGTCAGCTTTTGGTTTGCTTCCGGTACTTACCCGCATGAAAGGTGCCCTCATCATCGGGGCAATGCAGTGTGCGGGAAAGGAGACCCCATGAGTGCCGCAAGCAAAAAGAGCAAGACGCAGCAGCTCAAGGAGCGTTGGGAAAATGGCGAGCTCGACTGCGGGGCGATGACGCCCGAGTTTATCAAGGGACTCAGTCCCCGCGAGCTGGGTATGCTGGGCGAGCTGATCACCATCGACTACTTTAACGAGCGCGGCTACACCTTGCTGGAGCAGGGTTATCGTTGCACCGAGGGCGAGGCTGATCTGGTGCTGCTCGATGAGCTCGACGATGTCGTGGTGATGGCCGAGGTCAAGACCAGACGCGTTTCGCTGGATTGCAGCACGCGGGTCTTTCCCGAGGAGGCCGTGGACGCCCAAAAGCAACGCCGCTACCGCCGCATCGCAAGCTGCTATCTTATGGAGCATTATCCGCTCAAGGCGATTCGCTTCGATGCCGTGGGTGTCACCATCCGCGGCGGGCATATCGCCGAGATCGAGCATCAGTACAACGCGTTCGATTGGCAGGTGTCGTGATGGCGTTCGAGACGTTTGCCGTTCACGCGGCCTGCATCCGCGGCGTCGAGGCGATTCACGTCACGGTCGAGGTCTCGCTTGCCGGTGGCGTTCCGGGCATCCAGATGCTCGGCATTCCGAGTATGGAGGTGATGGAGTCACGCGGTCGTATTCGCTGCGCGATGCGCTCCGCCGGGTTCGAGATCCCGCGCTCGGGCATTACCGTTAACCTGGCACCCGGCGATATCCGCAAGACCGGTAGCGGCTTTGACCTGCCCATCGCCATCGCGGTTCTAGCGGCCGATGAGCAGATTCCCCGTGACAACCTCGATCGCTGCCTTATCGCAGGTGAGCTTGGTCTGGACGGTACGGTGCTTCCCGTCAAGGGCGAGGTGGCGTTTCAGCTATTGGCTCGCGACATGGGGCTGTCTTTTATCGCCGGCAGGTCCGACCAGCATGTGCCACTCGCGGGCGTAGATTGCGGCTTTATCGACCATCTGTCTCAGCTTGCTCACGGCATGGGCGATGCCGCACGGCACTACTTGGATTCCGAGGGTGTCGAGGCGACCTTTGAGCCCGAGCTCGACTATGCAGACGTGCTGGGGCAGGAAGTCGCTAAACGCGGCATGGCGCTTGCGGCGGCAGGAGAACTCGGCTTGCTCATGATCGGGTCCCCGGGATCGGGCAAGACGATGCTCGCACGCCGTATGACCGGCATCCTGCCCGAGCTTTCCGTTGAGGATCAGCAGGAGGCACTGTGCATCCATTCGGTTTTGGGTGAGAACATTGATGGCTTGTTGGCGGGGCACCGCCCCTTCCGCAGTCCCCACCACAGTATTTCGACCGCAGGCCTTATCGGCGGCGGGCGCCCGGTGCACCCGGGTGAGATCAGCCTTGCTCATGGCGGCGTGCTCTTTTTGGACGAGCTTGCCGAGTTTCCCACTGGCGTGCTGCAGACGCTGCGTCAGCCCATCGAGCGCGGCTACGTGAGGATCGTACGCGTCGACGGGGCTTTTACCTTCCCGTCGCGCTTTCAGCTGCTGGCTGCGAGCAATCCCTGCCCCTGCGGCTTTTTGGGCGATCGCGAGGTGCCGTGTCGCTGCTCGGCGGCGATGGTCGAGCGCTATCGGTCTAAACTGCGCGGTCCTTTGGCCGACCGTATCGACATGATGATCGATGTGACCCGTCCCGACCCTCAAGTGATTATCGAGGGTGCGGAGGGCATGTCGTCGGCCGAGTTACGTGACTACGTTGTGCGCGGTCGCGCCTTTCGCGCTTGGCGCGAATCCCGCATGGACGATGCGGATGCCGAGGCCGAGGATGACGAGACTCGGTCCATTGACGGCGTCGTTTCGACCTTTGAGCTCGATGATGCGGCGGAGAAGTGTGTGCTCGGCCTGTCGAAGCGCACGCATCTCACAGGGCGTGGCATCGTGCGCCTTGTTCGCATTGCGCGCACGATCGCAGATGTCGCCGAGAGCGAGCAGGTGACGCAGGACCACGTGCTCGAGGCGGCGATGTACCAGGGAAGGAGGGACCAATGATGGCTGAGGGGACCTTCGAGCTGCATCCAGGTGACGCGTTGTATCCCGAGACCGTTTTGGAGCTTTCTGATGTACCTCAGACGCTCTATGTGCGCGGCAACCCCGAGGCGCTTTCGACGCCCGCGCTCTCCATCATCGGTGCGCGAAAGGCCTCGCCGTATGGTCTTGCCGTGGCAGAGCTTGCGGCGAAGGTGGCGGTTGAGGCGGGAGTGACGGTAGTTTCGGGCGGTGCGGTCGGTTGTGACCAGGCCTCGGGTTGGGCTGCGGTCAACGCCGGCGGCAAACACGTCGTGGTGCTGGGGACGGGCGCCGACGTGGTCTACCCGCGTTCGAGCGCGGGGCTTATTACGCGCACGCTCGATACGGGCGGCGCGGTCGTGTCGATCTCTCCGTGGGGCATGGGTCCGCGCAAGTTTGCCTTTCCGCGTCGCAATCGCGTGATCGCGGCCCTGTCGCAAGCCCTCTTTGTATCCGAGGCGGGTATGCCTTCCGGGACGTTTTCTACAGCCGAGGCTGCTATGGATTTGGGGCGCGAACTTCTTGCCGTGCCGGGGTCGATCCTATCGCCCGAGTCGCGTGGCACGAATTACCTCATTGCGAACGGTGCCTGCTGCATTGTCGACGAGGAGTCCATCGAGATGGCTATCTCTCGCATATACGGCACCCTGCGCTACTCGCGCCCCGATGCTCCCGGCATTGCCGACCTGAATCCAACACAGCAGACCGTGATGCATGCGCTCATCGCCTCTCCGCTCAAGGTCGACGACATCGCGGCGCTCGTCTCACTCGATGTTGTCGGCGTACTCAAACTCTTGGGTTCGCTTGAACTCGAGGGCCTTATCGAGCGCATGATGGATGGAAGGTATGCGCCCTCCAAGTTTGCCCTTCACGCCCAGACGCCCTTCGGTCACAATGGAAAACGTGTCAATTAGAAAGGTGTTTGCAGATGCAGTTCGATCAGGTGACGGTTATCGGTGGCGGTCTGGCGGGTTCGGAATGCGCGATCCAGCTGGCAGACCGCGGGTTTGCCGTAAAGCTGTGCGAGATGCGCCCCCAGGTGAGCTCCCCGGCTCACCATACCGATCACCTGGCAGAGCTCGTCTGCTCCAATTCGTTTAAGTCGACCCGTCCGGATTCCGCGGCTGGTTTGCTGAAGGCCGAGCTTGAGCGCATGGGTTCAGTCCTGCTCGACTGCGCCCATCGCGCTGCTGTTCCCGCTGGTGGCGCCCTGGCGGTCGACCGTGTTACATTCTCCGAGCTCGTCGAGGCTGAGGTTGCCGCCCGCCCCAATATCGAGGTCGTTCACGGCGAGGTCACCCAGATCCCCGAGGGCCACGTGGTCATTGCCGCGGGCCCGCTGTGTTCACCGGCGCTGAGCGAAGAGGTCATGAAGCTCGTCGGTGGCGACGCCCTTGCGTTCTTCGATGCCGCGGCGCCGATCGTCGATGCCTCCACGCTCGATATGGACGTGCTGTTTTCGCAGTCGCGCTACGAGGAGCAGGGGAGCGGCGACTATCTCAACGCTCCGCTCAACAAGGAGGAGTACGAGGCCTTTATCGAGGCGCTCACCACGGCCGACCGCGTGGTGCTCAAGGACTTTGAGGGCGGCGATCTGTTCCAGGCCTGCCAGCCTGCCGAGGAGGTTGCGCGCACCGGCAAGGACGCCATTCGCTTTGGCGCCATGAAGCCCGTCGGCCTCACCGACCCGCGTACCGGACGTCGCCCCTGGGCGGCGATTCAGCTGCGTGCCGAGAACAAGGAGAAGACCGCCTATAACCTGGTGGGCTTCCAGACCAACTTGACCTTTGGCGAGCAGAAGCGCGTCTTCCATATGGTGCCGGGCCTGGAGAACGCTGAGTTCTTCCGCTACGGTGTCATGCACCGCAATACCTTTGTCGACGCCCCGCACGTGCTCGATGGCACCTTTGCCGTGCCCGGTACCGGCGTGCGCCTGGCCGGTCAGATCACCGGCACCGAGGGGTACATGGAAGCCGTGGCGACCGGTCTGCTCGCGGCGCTCAACACCTATGCAGAGGCTATCGGCGCCGATTCCGTCGAGTTGCCCCGCGTGGGCGCCCTGGGTGCGCTCGTGGGCTATGCGACCGATCCTGCCACCGTGGGCTATCAGCCCATGCATGTCAACTTTGGCCTGGTGCCGCCGCTCGAGGACGGTAAGCGCCGCAGCAAGCGCGACCGCTATCAGGCCTATGCGGACCGTGCGCTCGAGGCCCTCGATGCCTACTTGGCCACGCGTTCCGACTTGTTTGGAGGCGACCGGTCATAGCCTTTGACCTGTACGACACCGTCGACTCTTTTATCGCCTATATCGCACGCGTCGAGGGGCTTTCTCCCAACACGGTGACGGCCTATGGCTCGAGACTGGAGCGCTTTGCTGCCTGGTGCGAGCGCGAGGATATTGATGCTTTCGCTGCCGACGTGCGCACCATTCGTCGCTATCTTGCTGAGCTTTCGCGTGAGCAGGTGGCTCCCCGAACGCTTGCGGCGCACCTGTCGGCTATCCGATCTCTCTATCGCTGGATGGCTGCCGAGGGGATTGTCGAGGGCGATGCGGTCTCGGCGATCGCATCGCCCAAGCTGCCGCGTGACCTGCCGGGCGTCCTTACGACCCAGCAGGTCGAGGCGCTGCTCAAGACGCCTGATACCTCAACGCCCGCGGGACTGCGCGATGCAGCGATGCTCGAGCTGCTCTATGCATCCGGCGCCCGTATCTCTGAGCTCGCAGCACTCAATGTGGAATCCATCTCATGGTCCGAGCGCACGCTGCGCCTGTGGGGCAAGGGGAGCAAGGAGCGTATCGTCCCTCTGTATCGTCGTGCGCTCGATGTGACGCGTCTCTATATTGAAGAGGGGAGGCCGGAGTTGCTCGCTCGGGCAAAGCGCCGCGACCTCGCTACCGGGCCGCATCCGCTGCTTATATCGGCGCGCGGCAATCGCATGAGCGCCGCGATGCTCCGGCGGCGGTTCCATACGCTGGCGACGCTCGCCGGCATTCCGGCTGACATCGCCCCGCATGCGATGCGCCATACCTTTGCGACCGACTTGCTCGAGGGCGGTGCGGACCTGCGCTCGGTTCAAGAGCTGCTAGGTCATGCGAGCCTGTCCACGACGCAGATCTACACGCATCTCACACCAGATCGGCTTAAACGTGCCGTGGCTCAAGCCCATCCCCGCGGCGAATAGTGGCTGGGACGTCCCGCGCCGCACTCAGGTGTGTGGTTTTGATTGCGGGTTGGCAGGAAGAGGCATTCCTGCTATCATTCATCGGGTTGCTTCACGGCAACATGTTTTTATCACGCACGCGCGGCTACTTCATACCGTGGTGCCCGGGCTTTGGTAGCACATGTCCGGGTTGGTTTTGGAGGATGACCCCGCGCGGAGGCAAACCACAGGAGGTTTAACATGGCTACCAAGATTAATATCCGCACCCTGCTCGAGGCCGGCTGCCACTTCGGTCACCAGACCCGTCGCTGGAACCCCAAGATGAAGCCGTTCATCTTCGGTGAGCGCAACGGCATCTACATCCTCGACCTCAAGCAGACCATCCTCGACGCCGACCAGGCCTACACCTTCGTCAAGAACGTCGCCAAGGGTGGCAACGTGCTGTTCGTCGGCACCAAGAAGCAGGCTCAGGAGGCCGTCAAGAACGCTGCTGAGCGCGCCAACATGCCTTACATCAACCAGCGTTGGCTCGGCGGTATGCTGACCAACTTCGTCACTATCCGCTCCCGCATCAACCGCATGGAGGAGCTCGAGGCCATGGTCGAGGACGGCCGCATGGCAGTGCTCCCCAAGAAGGAGCAGGCTGTGCTCGGCAAGGAGCTCACCAAGCTCCAGACCAACCTCGGTGGCGCCCGCGACATGAAGGGTCTGCCCCAGGCTCTCTTCGTCATCGACACCAAGCGCGAGGAGAACGCCATCAAGGAGGCTCAGCGCCTGAACATCCCCGTCGTCGCCCTGATCGACACCAACTCCGATCCCGACGAGGTCGAGTACGGCATCCCCTGCAACGATGACGCTATCTCCGCTGTCACCCTTATGTGCGAGCTCATGGCTGACGCCTGCCTCGCTGGCTCCGGCAAGGAGCAGGTCTCCGAGGCCGAGATGGCCGCTGAGCCCAAGGCCGAGTAAATCAGTCTTAGTTAATTCTTTTTCATCTCTTTGAAAGGAACCACAATGGCCCAGATTACCGCCGCTATGGTCAAGCAGCTCCGCGAGATGACCGACTCCCCGATGATGGAGTGCAAGAAGGCTCTCGTCGAGGCTGACGGCGACATGGACGCCGCTGTCGACGTTCTGCGTAAGAACGGCCTTGCCAAGGCTGCCAAGAAGGCTGGCCGTGAGACCAACGAGGGCGCTGTCGCCGCGTTCGTCTCCGAGGATGGCAAGACCGGCGCTCTGCTCGAGCTCTCCTGCGAGACCGACTTCGTTGGCTCTAACGCCAAGTTCACCGGCTTTGCTTCCAAGGTCGCTGAGGTTGTCGCTACCACCGAGCCTGCTGACGTCGACGCTCTGCTCGAGAAGCCGATGGGCGAGGAGACCGTTTCCTCCGAGCTCACCGAGATGATTCACATCATGGGCGAGAACATGAAGATCTCCCGCTTCGCTGCCCGCAAGGCTGAGAACGGCGCGCTCGCTTCTTACATCCACATGGGTGGTAAGATCGGCGTCCTCGTCGAGTTCGCCTTCGAGAAGGCTGAGACCGCTCAGGCTGAATCCTTCAAGACCTTCGCTCACGACGTTGCCCTTCAGGTTGCCGCCGTCGCCCCGATCTGCGCTACCCGCGATCAGGTTCCGGCCGAGACCGTCGAGCACGAGAAGCAGATCTACATGGCTCAGGCTGCCGAGTCCGGTAAGCCCGAGGCTATCCAGGAGAAGATGGCTGTCGGCCGTCTGGAGAAGTTCTACAAGCAGTCCGTGCTCACCGAGCAGGAGTTCATCAAGGACAGCTCCCTCACCATCAAGAAGTACGCTGAGCAGGTCTCCAAGGAGCTCGGCGACACCATTACCGTCGTTGCCTTTGACCGTCTGGTCCGTGGCGAGTAAATAAGCTCTTGTAGCTGGTAATGAGCAGGCTGTGGGTTTTACTCACAGCCTGCTTTTTCATGGCTCTTATCAGAGCCTTTGATATCATATTGAGAGTCTAATTAAAGGAGGATCGCTTTGTCCGACATCCGATATAAACGCGTGCTTCTTAAGCTTTCCGGCGAAGCACTGATGGGCGACGGCCAATATGGCATCGACCCCAAGGTTACCGACCATCTTGCCAAGCAGGTCAAGGAGCTGCTCGCCGCTGGCCATGAGGTCGGCGTCGTTGTCGGCGGCGGCAATATTTTCCGCGGCATGGCAGGCGCTGCCGGTGGCATGGAGCGTGCTCAGGCCGACTACATGGGCATGCTGGCAACCGTTATGAACGCGCTCGCCCTGCAGGATGCCTTCGAGCATAACGATGTTCCCTGCCGCGTTATGAGCGCTATCCAGATGAACGAGATCTGCGAGCCCTATATTCGCCGTCGCGCCATCAACCACCTTTCCAAGGGCAACGTCGTTATTTTTGCCGCCGGTTCGGGCAATCCGTACTTTACGACCGACACCGCCGCGGCTCTTCGCGCGTGTGAGATCGGCGCCGAGATTCTGATTAAAGCAACCAAGGTTGACGGCATCTACGATAAGGATCCCGTCAAGTGCGCCGATGCCGTCCGTTTTGACAAGATTACCTATCACGAGGTTCTCGTCCGCGGTCTGCAGGTTATGGATTCCACGGCTACGGCACTGTGCCAGGACAACCGTATGCCGATTTTGGTCCTCAACATCGATGGCGAGGACACCGTCAAGCGCGCGCTTTCGGGTGAGCCCGTCGGCACGCTCGTCTATCAGGAGGATTAAGCATGGCAGAGAACATCACCGCCCATATGGACAAGTCGCTCGAGTCCCTCAAGCATAACTTCTCCAAGGTCCGTACCGGCCGCGCCAATGCCAACATTCTGTCCGACATCACCGTCGATTATTACGGTGTTCCCACGCCGGTCACGCAGGTTGCCGCCGTCAAGACCCCCGAGGCCCACATGCTGCTCATCGAGCCGTGGGACAAGGCACTCATCAATGCTATCGTCAAGGCCATCGGCGCTTCCGATCTGGGTATTACCCCCAACTCCGATGGCACTGTCGTTCGTCTGCCGTTCCCGGCTCCCACCGAGGAGCGCCGTCGCGAGCTCGTCAAGGAGTGCCGCGAGTACGCCGAGCAGGCCAAGGTGTCTATCCGTAACATCCGTCGCGACTTCAACAACAAGCTTGAGCGCGATGAGGAGCTCACCGAGGACGATGTCCGTCGCGAGCAGGCCAAGGTCCAGAAGCACACCGATGAGTATGTCGCCAAGGTCGAGGAGCTTCTGAAGGAAAAAGAAGCCGAGGTCATGGAGATCTAAGGTGCAATACGACGAGCATAAACTGGTCGAGTACTTTGCCGACGCCCCTGCGGGCGTCGGTTTTTCCGACCTTGACCTCAATAACATTCCGCACCATATCTCGTGCATCATGGACGGCAACGGTCGTTGGGCCACGTCGCGCGGTCTTGCGCGCACTGAGGGCCACAAGGCGGGTATCGTCTCCCTTCGCGAGATTATTACTGCCTGCGTGCGTCTGGGCGTCGACGTGCTTTCGGCCTATGCGTTTTCTACCGAAAACTGGAACCGTCCGCAGCATGAGGTCAACGTCTTGATGCACCTGTTTGCCAAGACGTTCATCGACGAGCTGCCGCTTCTGAAGCGCGAAAACGTGCGCGTTGTCTTTTTGGGTGACATTTCCGCGCTGCCCAAGAAAACCCGTGACGTTTTTGAACGCGGTCTTGCCGAGTGCGCCGATCACACCGGCATGACGCTGGCGCTTGCCGTCAACTACGGCGCGCGTGCCGAGATTACCCGCGCTGTCCGTCAAATCGCACTCGACGCTGCCGCCGGTAAGATCGATCCTGGCGCAATTGATGACGACATGGTGGCTTCCCACCTCTATACCGCCGGTCTTCCCGATCCTGAGCTTGTGATTCGCACCTCTGGTGAGCTGCGCCTTTCGAACTATCTGCTGTGGCAGGTGGCTTATTCAGAGTTCTACGTCACCGATACCTATTGGCCCGACTTTGATCGTTGGGGCCTTGTCGACGCCATTTTGGCCTATCAGGGCCGTGACCGTAGGTTTGGTGGACTGAGCAAGACCGAGGAGGCTTAATCGTGTCCGATCGTCCCAAGGCATCTGCTCCCAAGACGCCTGCGCGTAAAGCTGCCACTGCGGGAGCGCCTGCAGCGAAGAGCGGCAGCGGTTCGTGGCTGGCGGGCTTTATTACCCGTGCCGCCGCCGGTATCGTCTACGCCGTTGTCTTTATCCTGTGCCTGGTTTTGGGTATCGTGCCCACTGCCATCTTTGTTTCCGTCATGAGCGGTCTGTGCTGTTATGAGTTTTTCCGTATGACGAGGCTCGATGGCAAGATGGCTAACGAGCGCATGGGTATCGCTGCCGCCGTACTCTTTCCGCTGTCGGCGTTGGGCGATTCGATGTTGCTGAATGCCCTGCTTTTTGCCCTGATGCTCGCTGTGGGCATTTGGTATGTCTGGTCGCCGCGTACCCGCATCTCTGATGTGGCCGTGACGCTCATGGGTCCCATCTACACTGGCTTTATGCTGTCGGCTATCGTGCTGCTGCGCGATGCCGTGCCCGGTTTTGCCGGCGCCCTGCTTTCAGTGGGCGTTTGCGCGTCCCTTTGGGTCTCCGATTCGTTTGCCTACATTGTGGGCAGCCGTATCGGCAAGCACAAGATGGTTCCCAAGATCTCTCCCAAAAAGAGCTGGGAGGGGTTTGTCGGCGGCATCCTGGGCTCGGTTTTGATTTGGCTCATTCTGTGGGCGACGCACTTCTACAAGCTCAGCCTGCCCTATGCGCTGCTGTGCGGCGTGGTCGTGTCCATTTTGGGCGTTATCGGCGACCTTATCGAGTCGCGCATCAAGCGTGGCGTGGGCGTCAAGGATTCCGGCAACCTTATCCCGGGCCATGGCGGCATGCTCGACCGTAGCGACTCGCTTATCTTTGGCTGCATTACCGCTCAGCTGCTTTTGATGATCGGAGGCGTGCTGTAATGTCATTCCAGACGACGTATGGCTCCGATGGACGTCTCCGTGTTGCCATCCTGGGCTGTACGGGCTCTATCGGCACCCAGGCGCTCGATGTGTGCCGTCAGCATGCCGATCGCCTGCAGGTGACGGCGCTATCCGTTAACTCCAGTACCTCCGAGCTCGTTGCCGCTGCCCGCGAGTTCTCGGTTCCGGCGGTTGCCGTGGCCGATGTCGCTCATGGCGATGACGTCGTGCTGCAGGAGTTGCCCGAGGGAACGAAGCTCGGCGTTGGCGCGCAGGCGGTTTGCGAGCTCGCGCGTCGCGACGATGTCGACTGCGTGCTTGTCGCTATTGTGGGTGCCGCCGGTCTCGAGGCGAGCCATGCGGCCTTGACCTCGAATAAGCGTCTTGCCCTTGCCAACAAGGAGTCCCTCGTCGTCGGTGGCGACTTGCTTATGCCGTTGGCGCAACCGGGCCAGCTTATTCCAGTCGACTCTGAGCACTCCGCCATCTACCAGTGCTATCTGGGGGAGAACCCGCGCGAGGCTCATTGTATTTGGCTCACCTGCTCGGGCGGTCCGTTCTTTGGCCGCGCGCGCGACGAGCTAGATCGCGTGACGCGTGCCGATGCCCTCGCACATCCCACGTGGGCCATGGGTGCTAAGATCACCATCGACTCCGCCACCCTCATGAATAAGGGCCTGGAGCGCATTGAGGCCATGCATCTGTTTAACTGCGACCTCGATTTCATTAACGTGGTTGTGCAGCGTCAGTCCAAGATTCACTCTATGGTCGAGTTTGCCGACGGCTCCGTGATGGCGCATCTCGGTGCTTCCGACATGCGTATTCCCATCCAGTTCGCGTTCTCGTATCCCGAGCGTTGGGATACCCCGGCGCCTCGTATCGATTTCCGCGAGCTGGGGCAGCTCACGTTTGATGCTGCCGACATGGATACCTTCCGCTGTCTGGCACTGGCCGAGCGTGCCGGCAAGACGGGTGGCACCATGCCGTGCGTGCTCAATGCCGCCAACGAAGTCGCCGTCGATGCCTTCCTGCACGATGGCTGCAGCTTTACCGATATCGATCGCATTGTGGAATCCTGCATGGATGCCCACGATATGCAGGCGGTCGATTCGTTTGAGCAGCTTCGCGACATCGATGCGTGGGCGCGTGAAAAGGCTGCGCAGGTACTCGCCGCAACCCGTTCCTAACCCATAAGGATTGCTTTTTCGTTTTATGGATACTGTTCTGAGCGTTCTCTCATCGGTCTTTTGGGGCCTGCTGATGCTTTCCGTCCTCGTGTTTTTGCACGAGGGCGGCCACTTTTTGGCGGCGCGTGCCTGCGGCGTCCGTGTGACCGAGTTCTTTTTGGGCCTGCCGTGCCGCTTTGACATCCATTACACGTCGCGTCGCATTGGAACCAAGTTTGGCGTGACCCCGCTGCTGCTGGGTGGCTACGCTGCCATCTGCGGTATGGATCCGACCGATGTCTCCTGCGCCGATCGCGTGCTCGCGGCTATCTACCGTCATGGTCGCGTGACCGTGGCCGACCTTGCTGTCGAGCTCGAGCTTTCCGAGGAGGATGTGCTCGAGGCTTGTGCTCTGTTGCTGGGCTGGGGCTCCATCGCTCCCTGGTATGAGGAAGGGGAGAAACCCTCGCCGAGCTACTATCCCACCAAGTATCAGACGCTGCCGCGAGACGCGGCGGGCTACACCACCTTTGACGGCCGCCGGTTCGATCGAGAGCATGCGACTGCCGAGGGCGATGTGTGGGAGCTGCCGTGCGGCGAGGCTGATTTCTTGGCGCAAGAGCGCTCGCACACTTATCTTGGCCAGGGCTTTCTCAAGCGCGCCTTTATGCTGCTCGCGGGCATTCTCGTCAATATCCTGACGGGTTTTTTGCTGCTTATGAGCATCTATTCCATTGCGGGTGTCACCGTGCCGATGGACACCAACGTGATCGGTCAGGTTGACGAGGGGTCTATTGCCGCCAAGGCGGGTATCGAGGCCGGTGATGTGATCCTTTCGGTCGACGGAGTTTCGTGCTCTACCTGGATGGACGTTTACGATGCCATCGGCAAGGCTGCCGGTAAGGATGATATCGCCATTGAGTACGAGCGTGACGGCAAGCGGCATTCGACCACGGTTGCGCTCAAAGAGGACGAGCGCCTAGGTGTGTATGCCTCTACGCAGGTGGTCCGGTTGGACCCCATCACGTCGGCTCGCCTCTCCTTTTCCTATGTCGTGCAGACAGCGGAGGGCGTGATGCGCCTGCTCCAGCCGCAGCATACGATGGAGATTCTCGATCAGTCCTCTTCGATCGTGGGTATTAGCGTTATGTCCTCACAGGCTGCTGCTGCCGGCCCTGCCACGTTCCTTTCGTTTGCTGCCCTCATCTCGTTCTCGCTTGGCTTTATGAACCTGCTGCCCATCCCGCCACTCGATGGCGGTAAGCTGGTCATCGAGATCATTCAAAAGATTGCGGGACGCGAGCTTCCGCTCAAGGTCCAGACGATTGTGAGCTATGTGGGCATCGCGCTCTTTGTGCTGCTGTTTGTCTATATGCTTCGTTCCGACATCCTTCGATTTATTCTGTAGGGGAGTGTTTGGATTGTCTTTATCCCATCCTTTGCC
>DBFWDM010000275.1:0-17296 GCA_048484635.1 Collinsella sp. | reverse complement strand
TTCTGGTCGGGACGACTGGATTCGAACCAGCGACCCCTTGACCCCCAGTCAAGTGCGCTACCAAGCTGCGCCACGTCCCGAAGCTTTTGTTTGTTGCTCTGCTCTCGCTCGCAACAGGGAGTATATTAACCCGAAACTTTGGACTTGTGCAAGAACTTTTTTAATTATTTTTGAGCAAGTCTAAAATTGTATCTGCGAGCTGGGGTTTTGTTAGCACGGGAAGTTCTTGCGTACCCGCTGTGCTCACGATCCAAGCCTTGTTGGTATCAGATCCAAAGCCCGAATCGGCGCGCGAGACATCATTGGCGATAATCGCATCGCATCCCTTGCGGGCCAATTTACGCTCAGCGTACTCCATGACGTTATCGGTCTCGGCTGCAAATCCGATTACACGGCGCTCGCCCTTCTGGCGCGAGAGCTCAGCCAAAATATCGACCGTCTCGACCAGGTCGATGCGATCCAAGCGCTCGTTGGCCTTTTTGAGCTTATGGTCGGCGGGAGCGGCGGGTGTGTAGTCGGCGACAGCCGCCGCACAAATGGCCGCATCGGCCGTCTGAAAGGCACCTAACGCCGCCTGCAGCATCTCTGCGGCGGTCTGCACGCGTACACACTCCACGCCGCGGGGAACATCGATCGATGTCGGTCCCAACACAAGCGTGACCTCAGCACCGCGGCGTACGGCCTCCCCTGCCAGGGCGATGCCCATCTTTCCCGACGACCGATTACCGATAAAGCGCACCGGATCGATCGGCTCATGCGTGGGACCGGCGGTGATGACGATGCGCTTGCCCGCCAGGTCCTGAGGTGCGGGGTTGAGCACCTCGCAGATGGCTTCGACAATGTCCTCGGGCTCGCTCATGCGCCCCGTGTCCACGTCACCGCAGGCAAGGTAGCCACTACCGGGGCCAACCACGTGCACCCCGCGGTCGCGCAGCGTGGCCATATTGGCCTGGGTTGCCGGCGCCTTCCACATGCCATTGTTCATGGCAGGTGCGATCACAATGGGTCGCGGCGTGGCGAGCAGCGTCGTGGAGATAAGGTCATCGGCAATGCCGTTGGCCATCTTAGCGATGATATTTGCCGTGGCAGGCGCCACGACCACCAGGTCGGGCTCCTGCGCGAGCGAAATGTGGTGGATGGGGTCAGAGGGGTCGTCAAACAGGCCCACAGCAATCGGCTCGCCCGTAAGCGCGCGGAAGGTGAGCGGCCCCACGAACTCCGTGGCATGCTCGCTCATAACAACCTTGACGCGTGCGCCGCGCTTTTGCAGCAGGCGCACGATATTGCACGACTTATAGGCGGCGATCCCGCCGGTAATGCCCAGCAGGATCGTTTTTCCCTCAAGTTGCATTGAATTATTGGGCGCCGCCATCGTTTACGCTTCCTTGCTCGGGAGCACCAGCAGTCGGTGGCAGTACGGGCAGTGCGTAATCTCACTACCGTCGTGGTTGAGGTCGCTCATGGACGATGCCTGCAGCGCAGTGTGGCAGACCGTGGGGATGTTGCCCTGAATGGTCTCGACAGCCAGGCCGCGGAACTGCTTGAGCAGGCGCTCGTAGTCGGTGAGCACGTCGGACGGCAGCGTGGCGGCAAGGGCGGTGCGCTCCTTGGTGGCGGCATCAATCTGTGCCTGGAGTTCGGCGGCCTTGGCGCGGGCGGCCTTGGTATCGGCCTTCACGCCCTCCTCGAACTTGGCGATGATGGCCTGCGCGCGAGCCTCGCGGGCGAGCGCTTCCTTATGGGCGACGATGACGTCTTTGCGGGTGTGCTCGATCTTGTCCAGACGCTTGGCCAGGGTGGCAAGCTCATTCTCCAGGTCCTGCACCTCGCGGTAATCAGAGCCGTCGACGTGACGCTTCTTGGCAGCCTCGATGGCGTAGTTGGTCTGGATCTCGGTGGTGTTGAGGTCGTCGAGCTCAATGTCCAGATCTTTGCGCTGGGCGTAGAGCTTTGTCATCTCGGACTTGAGCTTCACATAGGTCTTACGCTTTGAGGCGAGCTCCTTGAGCTCCGGCATATTGGCAAGTTCGCTCTTGTTACGGGCGAGCTCCAAATCGATCTGTTGCAGCTTGAGTAGCGTAGCGCCGGCGCTCATAAGTTCTCTCCTTTTGTCACAGTCCACCATTGGCAAGGGTTCAGTATTTTAATCGCATGACGGGGGTCGACCCCAGCGTCAACTGCAGAGTTCATCAAGATATCCACGAACGGCTCTTCGGAGCGGTCGTGCCCGAGCAGAATCACGCTCAGGCCACGCAAGGCAAGGTCCTGCGCCACGTGGTAGCCCGCCTCACCCGTCACGACAACATCTGCGCCTGCGGCGATGGCGAGCTCTCCAAAGTCGCCCAGGGAGCCGCCCAAAATGGCGACGGTGCGGCACAGGTGCTCGGCTTCGCCCCATACGCGCGGATCGCTGCCAAAGGCCGTGGCGGCACGGTTGGCGAGATTGCGCAGGTTGCAGGCGTCGTGGAGGGTCGCGAGTGCGCCCAGACCGGTGAGCTCAGGCTTGTCCACATGCTCCAGCGAGCTCATGGGCTCGGCGACCAGCAACTCACTCAAGCGAACGCGCGCTTCGTGCGAGCGGTCCAGGTTGGTGTGAAGCGAGATGATGCTCACGCCGCAACGAGCCGCCTCGTACAGTGCAGCGCTGCACTGGGGACGCGTAGAATCGACTGGACAAAAGGCCTCGGGCGCTTTGATATAGATGGGATGATGCGTCAGCAGCACGTTAGCGCCGGCCTCGAGAGCGCGGCGCACGTTGGCCTCGGTCGCGTCGAGCGCGCAGGCAACACCGCGGATCTCGGCAGCGGGATCACCTACAGATAGCCCAACATGATCCCAGCCCTCGGCGCCTGCCTTGGGATAGCGCTCCAGCAGCGCACGTTCAAGCTCGGAGACGATCATGCGGCGCCTACGATCGAAAGCAGCGTCTGCGCAAAGACGTCCAGATCGCCCGGATTCACGCGGTCATCGAAGGAAATGCGCAGCGACCCCAACGCCTGCTCGCGACCAATGCCCATGGCGCTGAGCACGTGGCTCGGGTCCATGCTGCCGCTCGAGCAAGCCGATCCGGCCGAAACCTCAAAGCCGGCGGCATCGAGCTTAATGATGAGCTCCTCGGAGTCCATGCCGTCGACGTAGATTGAAACCATACCCGGCAGACGATCGGCCTGCGCGTAGTCGCCCATCGTGGCGTGAATGCGAGGATGGGCCGTAAGCGTGGCGTAGAGCTTGTCGGAAAGGGCCTGCAGCGTCGCACGCTCCTGGCCCACATTCGGCAGCAACACGGAAGCGGCAGCGGCAAAAGCCAGCTGCGTGCGCAGATCTTGCGTACCGGCACGACGGCCGGCTTCCTGTCCACCGCCAAAGATGCGCGGACGCAGCGGCGTGCGGCTCTTAAGGTAGAGCGCGCCGGATGCCACAGGGCCGCCGATCTTGTGCGCGGCAACGGTCATGGCATCGACGCCCAGCTCGGTGACATCGAGCGGAATATGCAAGTAGCCCTGGATGGCATCGGTATGAAACAAGGCGCCGGAGGCATGTGCGACGGCAGCCAGCTCGCGGATGGGCTGCACCACGCCGGTCTCGTTGTTGGCGACCATAATGCTCACGAGCGCCGCGTCGTCGCCGAGCAGCTCGACAAGCGTGGCAGGCTCAATGTAGCCCGCGCGGCAGGGCTGCACCAGGTCGACGGTAAAGCCGGCGGCGCGCAGCAGCGGTAGGTTGTCCAGAATCGAATCGTGCTCGATGGCCGAAACGATGACGCGATCGCGCTTGCGATCACGTTGACGAGCGCCCTCGGCAAGACCGAGGAGTGCCAGCTGGTTGGCCTCGGTACCGCCGTTGGTAAGGATGATCTCGGACGGGCGAACGCGTGCGCCAAAGCTGCGCGCGATCTCGCGGCGGGCAACTTCCAGGCGTGCGGCGGCCTTGCGTCCGAGCGAATGTAGCGAGTTGGGGTTGACGCCGGCAAGCTCGCTGTCGTCGTACTCGCGCTGCGCAAGGAGCGCCTCGGCGCGCATGGGCGTCGAGGCGGCATAGTCAAGATTCACGGGTATGCGGTTTTGACCTGCGGTCATAAGGGTTTATGCCTCCTGTGCGGCCTCGTTGCCCAGCTTCTGCAGCAGTGCAACCTCGGCAGCGGGATCTTCGGACTTAAATACGGCGGAACCGGCTACGAGCACGTTGGCGCCGGCCTTGACGACCTCGGCGATGTTCTTGGAAGAGATACCGCCATCGACCTCGATCAGGGGCGACACACCGTGGCGCTCGCACATGGCCGTAAGCTCGTGAAGTTTGGCGATGGTACCGGGGATAAAGCTCTGGCCTCCAAAGCCAGGGTTCACGCTCATCAGCAGCACCATATCGACGACGTCGATGATGCTCTCGAGTACGCACACGGGGGTGGCGGGGTTGAGCACCACGCCGGCCTTGACGCCGCGCTGCTGCAGATGGGTGAGCGTGCGGTGCAGGTGCGTGGAAGCCTCGTAGTGCACGGTGATCATGTCGGCACCGGCGTCGGCGTACCAATCGACCGTCTCGTCGGGGTTCGACACCATCAGGTGCGCATCGACCGGAACATCGGTGGAGCGCTTGACGGCCCTAAGGATGTCAACGCCAAAGGTCAGGTTGCCGGTAAAGTGACCGTCCATGACGTCGAAGTGCACGTAGTCGGCGCCGGCAATCTTGTCGAGCTCGCCCTTCAGGTTGGCCATGTCGGCCGAGAGGATGGACGGAGCGATTTTGATGGAACCCATGGTAGTAGCCTTTCTGCGCTAGTCGGCGAGTCCGTAGAACTCTTGAGAGGGGACGCGGTCGGTGAGAATCTCGAGCGCCCTATCCAAAGTAACACCGTTGTAGAGCGTTTGCTCCACGGCAAAGGTGAGCGGAATGTCTACGCCCAGTGAACGGGCGAGTTCGCTGACACTGCGGGCCGCGACGGCACCCTCGACCACCATATGCGTGCGGGCCTGGTACTCGTCGAGCGACACGCCGTGGGCAAACTCGAAGCCAAAGGTGCGGTTGCGCGAATGCTCGGAGGTGCAGGTGGCGATAAGGTCGCCCATGCCGGCAAGTCCCATGCAAGTCATGGCCTGACCGCCGCGGGCGTGCACCAGGCGGCTGATCTCTGCCAGGCCGCGCGTCATGATAAGAGCAAGCGTGTTGTCGCCCGCGCCGGTACCGGCAGAGATGCCGCACACGATAGCGATGACGTTTTTCATGGCGCCGCATACCTCGACGCCGGTCATGTCCTGCGACAGGTAGATGCGGAAGGCCGTGGAAAGCAGCAGTTCCTTAAAGGTCTCCCCCACTTGCTGGTCTTCACTGGCGATGACGGCAGCCGAAAGCCCGCCGCGGCAGATTTCCTCGGCATGGTTGGGGCCCGAGAGCGCCGCCACGCGCGCTTCGTTGCCGATCTCGCTGGCGATGACCTCACTCATGAGCAGGCCGGACTCGGGCTCGATGCCCTTGGTGAGGCACAGAACCGGCGTCTCGTCCGCGATGAACGGCGCCGCCTGGTGGCAGACGTCGCGCAGATGCGTCGAAGGCACGGCAAAGATGATCGCATCAGCACCGTCGAACGCCTGGGCCAGGTCCGTCGTGGCGACAACGTTTTCCGGCAGCACGTAGTCCACCAGATAGCGGGGGTTGCGATGCTCGCCGTTGATGCCGGCGGCCGTCTGCTCGCTATGGGCCCACATGGTCACGCGCTCGGCTCGCGCAGCGGCAAGTCCGGCGACGGCGGTTCCCCAGGAGCCGGAGCCAATCAGCGCAACATTCATGACTCTCTCCTACTTATCGTCGGGCTCGGTGACGCGCTTGGTAAACGAGAGCTTGGACTCCTTACCGGCCATGAGCTTTTGGATATTCGAGCGATGGGCCCACACCACGGTGATGCCGATCATTGCCATGCAAAACTTGAGGCCCAGGCTGCTGTACGGAAAGACCGCGCAGGCAGCGATGGGAAGTCCGATGGCAGCGGCAAGCGAGCCCACCGACACAAACTTGGTGATGGCGACGGCCACGATAAACATGCCCAGCAGCGACAGGCCAATGGGCCAGTACCAGGCAAGGATGACGCCCAGACCAACCGCGATGCCCTTGCCGCCGTGGAAGTTAAGGTACGGCGAGAAGATGTGGCCCCATACCGCTGCCAGGCAAATGACGCCGAGCATCCAATCGCCGGCGGCACCGGGAGCCATAATGCTCACAGGGAAGCCGTAGCCCACGCTCGCGATGAGCGGACGGGCGATAAGGACGCAGATGGCGCCCTTAAGGCAGTCGAGCAGCAGCGTGAGCGCGGCCACCTTGGGGCCGGCCACGCGCAGCGCGTTGGTGGTGCCGATGTTGCCGGAGCCCGCCTTGCGAATGTCGGTATGGTTGAACACGCGGCCCAGGATCAAGCCAAACGGAATCGCTCCGATAAAGAACGAGACCACGGCGCAGATGGCGGTCAGCAGAATCGGATTAAGCATCCTTTTGCTCCTTCTTCCTAAAGAAGAGTCGAATGGGCGTGCCAGCAAAATCGAACGTGGAGCGCATGCGGTTCTCCACGTAGCGCTGGTAGGTGTCATTGACCAGGTCGCTGTGGTTGACGAAGAACGTGAACGTCGGCGGGTTGACGCCCGTCTGGGTCACGTAGTGCATACGCAGGCGGCGCTTGCCGTCCACCACGGTATGACCGAACTCGCGCAGGTCGGTGAGGAACGTGTTGAGGCGCGAGGTGCTGATCTTTTGCGAGCGCGACTTCTCGGCGGCGTCGACCATCGCCCAGATCTTCTCGACGCCGCGGCCAGTGAGGGCAGAGATGCGCAGGTACTGGGCCCAAGGAGCCATAACGCCCAGACGGCGGTCGATGGTCTCCATGCAGGCCTCGCGCTTGCGGTCATCGTCGAGCAAGTCCCACTTGTTTAGCAGCACCACGATGGCGCAGCCGCGCTCGATGGCCAAGCCCATGACCTTCTGGTCCTGCTCGGTGACGCCAACGGAGGCGTCGACGACGAGCAGCGCCACGTCAGCGCGGTCGATGGCGCGCAGGCCGCGGACCATGGAGTAGTACTCGATGTTCTCGTACACGGTGCTCTTCTTGCGAATGCCCGCGGTATCGACCATGCGGTAGTGCTTGCCGTTGCGCTCGACGACGGTATCGATGGCGTCGCGCGTGGTGCCGGCGATGTTCGAGACGATGGAGCGATCGGCACCCAAGATGCGGTTGAACAGCGACGACTTACCGGCGTTGGGGCGGCCGATAATGGCCACGTTGAGCGCGTCGGGGAACTCGTCGGCGACCTCGTCCTCCTCCTCGGGGAGCAGGGCCACGATATCGTCGAGCAGGTCGCCCGTGCCATGACCATGCAGGGCCGAGAGCGGCGTGGGCTCACCGATGCCGAGCGAATAGAACTCCCAGATGCTGTCGTTCTCGCGATCGGGGTTGTCGAGCTTGTTCACCAGCAGAAAGACCGGCTTGTCGCAGCGCTTGAGCATGCGAGCGACCGACTCGTCCTCCTCGGTGACGCCGGTGCGGCCGTCGACCACAAACAGGATGACGGCGGCTTCCTCGGCGGCGGCGAGGGCCTGGTCGCGAATGGACGTGGCGAAGACGTCATCGCTCTTGAGCGGTTCGATGCCGCCCGTGTCGACGATGGTGAACTCGCGGCCGTTCCAATCGGCCGTGTGGTACGAGCGGTCGCGCGTGACGCCGCGGGACTCATGGACGATGGCGTCCGAGGTCTGGGCCAGGCGGTTAACGAGCGTGGACTTGCCCACGTTGGGGCGTCCGACGACGGCGACGATAGGTTTCATCTGCTCTCCTTTAATGGGTAGGGTCAGTGGAAATGTTTGAGTCTGCGGGCACAATGCCAAGGATATGCTCCAGGGTATCGAGCAGCTCATGCGGCATGGTCGACACCACATGAACCTCGGCGCCGCGACTGGTAAGGCTTGCGAGTAAATCGTCACGATGATACTCGTCAAGCGTCATGCCGTCAGCGTTGAACATGAGCTTAGGCACAAAGAGCATAACCTCCGACAGGTCTTTCGGCAGCTGCTCCAGGATGTCGCTCGCGACGATGAGGCCGGTCACGTCCACGTTGCCGCCAAAGTAGCGGTTTTTGATGGCCGTGACGGTACCGGCAAGGCCCTGCAGCGATTCCACGAAGCGGGCGACGGTATCGCGTGCGCTGGCGCCGGAGAGGCACAGCAGGCGCTGGTCGCGGTCGGTCATAGCCTTGCGAACGCGGGCAAGGCGCTCGGCGTCGGTGGCAAGCACGTCGTCGGTCTCGTCCAGATACGAGCGGATCATGCCGATGCCGTCGTAGTACTGCGGGTAACCGTCGTAAAAGTCCGCCTCGGGCGGCTCGATGCCGGCGTCCAGATAGAACTCGTCGCTCATCTGGAACGTGTGGCGGCCAAAGCGCTCGTACGCGCGGTCCTGGAACGGTCGGATCATGGCAATGGTTTCGCGCGCGAGCTCGGGCTTGTCGCTGTAGGACCAGCTGAAGCGGTTCTGGTGCTTGGTAAAACCGAACGGCACAATGCCCAGGCTGGTGATCTGCTCGTGCTCCTCGCAAAAGCGCAGGGTCTTTTCCAGCTCCTCGCCGTCGTTCATGCCGGGGCACAAAACGATCTGTGCGTGAATCTCGATGCCGGCGGCCATGATGGCCTCGAGCACGTCCATGCCGCGCTGGGCGTTGCGGCCCATCATGCGGCGGCGGACATCGGGGCTTACGGCATGGACCGACACGTTCATGGGGCTCATATTTCGGTCGATGACGTTTTGCACGTCCTCGTCGGAAAGGTTCGTGAGCGTGACAAAGTTGCCCTGCAAAAAGCTCAGGCGGTAATCGTCGTCGCGGATGTAGAGCGTGGAGCGGCCGCCCTTGGGCAGCATGGTCATAAAGCAGAACACGCAGGCGTTCACGCAGGTACGCATGCCATCAAAGATGGGGCCGTCGAACTCAAGGCCCCAGTCCTCGCCCGGGAAGCGGTCGAGCTCCACGGGGGTGACAGTGTTGTCGCGCGGATCGAAAACCTCCAGCTCGACGGTGTCGTCGTCTGCTTCCCAAAGCCACACGATCATGTCGGTAAGCTGCTCGCCGTTGACTGTAAGCACGCGCATGCCCGGCTCGATACCCACATCCCATGCGGGCGACTCGGGACGCACGTTCTTTACGAGCGCGCCATCACCCGGCTCGGGGTCGCGGCTGCGCCCGTAATCGGCCACCTCGGCGGCGTATGCGGGTACGGTCTGGTCCATGATTAGCGGCAAAGCTCCTTGATGCGCTCAACGGCGCGCTCGATATGTTCTTGCGGAGTGGAGGCTCCGGCGGTGATGCCGATGTGGCGCGCGTCGGTAAACCATGCGGACTCGAGCTCGGAAGCATCCTCGATGTGATGCGTGTGCTCGCAGGCATCGGCACAAATCTGTGCCAGGCGGCGGGTGTTGCCCGAGTTCTTTCCGCCCACGACGACCATGCAGTCGCAGCGGTTGGCCAGCGATGCCGCCGCCTGCTGTCGCTCGCTCGTGGCTGCGCAGATGGTGTTGATCACGCGCAGTTCCTGCACGCGCGGGGTGATGGTGGCCACAACCTCCGCCAGATTCTGAGCAGTTTGGGTGGTCTGCACAACCAGGCCCACCTTGCCCTTGAGCGGCAGCGCGTCCGCATCGGCAGCACAACTCACGACCTGTGCGTCATCGCCAGCGTGGCCCAGAATGCCCTCGACCTCGGGATGGCCCGGCTCGCCCACGACGAGCACGCGATAACCCTCGCGCACCAGGCGCTCGGCCGCCACATGGACCTTCTTCACGTAGGGGCAGGTGGCGTCGACCACGGTAAGGCCGCGCTCGCGAGCGACGTCAATGACCTGCGGCACCACACCGTGGGCGCGGATGATTACGGTGCCCGACGCGGCTTCGTCCAAGGTGTCGGCCAGCCCCACGCCTGCCTCGGCGAGCTCGCGTACCACGATGGGGTTATGGATGAGCGGGCCCAGCGTGTGGACCTGAGCGCACTCCCCTGCCTGCGGTGCGGCGGTCAACGCCATGTCGAGCGCGCGTTGCACGCCGTAGCAGGTGCCGGCGTGGGCGGCGATCTCGATGGTAAGGGCGTCTGCCTTGCCGGCAACGGCCTCGGCAGTGTTCATGACTTCTCCGTCCATGGCTAGAACCTACCCGGGTGCTCGGCGCACAGGTCGTCGCGCATGGCGTAGACGCGGTTCATGGCCTCGGACTCAAACCAAGCCAGGCGCTCCTTGCGCTTGAGCTCGGCCGGGGCATCGGAAAGCGAGATGGCCTTGCCGGCACGGATCCAGCACTTTTTGGGGCGCATGAGCTTTTTGCCCTTAGGCGTAATGTCGGACCAGCCACAAATGGCGAGTGGGTTGACGGGCGCCTTGCCCATCTGGGCGATGAGCGCAAAGCCGCCGTGGATCTCGGGCTTGATCTCGCGCGAGCGGATGCGCGTGCCCTCGGGGAAGATCAAGACGTCCTCGCCGCGCTGTAGTGCGTGCTGGGCGGCACGCAGACACTTCATGTCAGCGGTGCCACGCTCGACAGGAATGCCGCCTACGCGGCTAAAGGCCCAGCGCACGATCTTGGTCTTGGCAAACTCGGACTTAAAGATGGGGTGAATGCGGCGGCCGCCAAAGAACAACGCCGTCTCTACAGCCAGGAGCTCGGCCATCGAGGTGTGGTTGCAGATGACTACGCTGCCGCGGCCTTCCTGGCGCTCAAACAGCAGGTCGGCGTCCTCGACCTTCCAGCGCCACATGAGCTTGGAGAAGACCCAAAGGATTGCCATGACAACGGCAACAGTGCCGCGGATGAGCGCCGGGAACTCGGCGTAGGGGGCGTTGTAGTAATCCTCGGGCGTCTGCTTAAACAGGCGCATGGGCTACCTCCTTTGGTTGATGAGGCCCTCGATTATCGAGACGACCTCGTCGATGGTGTGGGCGGTGGAGTCGACGTGCACGGCGTCCTCGGCGGGCACGAGCGGCGCGACCTCGCGGCTGCTGTCAAGCTTATCGCGCTGCTTGAGGGCGTCGAGGGTCTCGTCGACCTCGGCCTCGAGCTGCTCGGAGGTGAGCGGCTGGGCGTCGTTTTGGTGGCGCTGCAGCACGCGGCGACGGGCGCGCTCGCGCGGGTCGGCGGTCAGGAACACCTTGACCTGCGCGTTAGGGAACACGACGGTTCCGATGTCGCGACCCTCGGCGACGATATCGCGGTCCTCGGCGGCACGGCGTTGATGGATGAGCATGGCGGCGCGTACGCCCGGGTAGGCCGAGACCTTAGAGACGTTGGCGTCCACCTGCGGGGTACGAATGGCGGCCGAGGCGTCCTGGCCGTCGATGGTCAGGCGCGTGTCCTCGCCGGTGCCGTTGGTAAAGCGGATTTCGATCTGCTCGGCGAGGGCGTCGATGGCCGCCTCGTCGTCCAGATCGATGCCGCGGTCGAGCGCGGCGAAGGTGACGGCGCGATACATGGCGCCTGTGTCGAGCTTGTTAAAGCCCAGCTGGCGGGCGATCTCCTTGGCGATAGTAGACTTGCCGGAACCGGCGGGGCCGTCGATGGCGACGATCATGCAATGCTTCCTTTCGGTGGTTGACGTGCTGGTATGGGACGCAGGCGCTGCGGCTTGGCGGGTTGCCTAGCCCGTGTAACGCTCGCGGTAGGTGTTGCGCTTGGGCGCGGAGCCGTGACTGCCGTGGTGGCGCGTACGGGTCGCGGTATTGGTCGCCGGCGCGGCGGCGCGCTTGGAGCTGGCCTGCTTAGGCGGGATGCCGCCGGCCTTGAGGATTTGCACCTCGCGGTCGGTGAGCTCGCGCCACGAGCCCTTGGCCACGTCCTTGAGCTCCAGGCCGGCAAAGTTGCAGCGATGCAGGCGGATCACCGGGTGGTGGATCTTGCTCAGCATGCGCTTGACCTGGTTCTTGCGGCCTTCGCGGATGATGACCTCCACGGCGGTGGTGCCGGGCTTGACGCCTTGCGGAGCCACGGCCTCGGCTTCGCGCGCGCTGATGACGCGGCAGATCGCCGGCTGGCACAGGCCGTCGTCGAGCTCGATGCCGCGACGCAGCGGTTCCAAGTCGCGATCGGTCAGGCGGCCGTCTACCAGTGCCTGATAGGTCTTGTAGACGTGCTTGCTGGGGTGCAGCAGATCCTGCGAAAGGTCGCCGTCGGTGGTAAAGAGCAAAAGCCCCGTGGTGTCGCGGTCCAGGCGACCCACCGGGAAGAGCCCCGGAAAGCGGTCGCGCGGTACCAGGTCGGCCACGCAAGGGCGCTCCTGCGGATCGCTCATGGTGGTGAGGTAGCCAGTCGGCTTGTAGAGCATCAGGTACACGGCGCCCTGGTTGAGCTTGACGGGCATGCCGTGGACCTCGATATGGTCGCGGTCGACGTCGACCTTGGTGCCCAGTTCGGTTGCGACCTGGCCGTTGACGGTCACGCGGCCGGCGGTCATCAGGTCCTCCGAGCCGCGGCGGCTCGCCACGCCCGCGCGCGCCAAAAAGCGCTGCAGGCGCATGGTGTGCGGGTAGACGGGCTGGGCGTCGCTCGCGGGCGTTGTGACGCCCGCGGCACGTGAGGTGCGCGTCTCCCCTGCTTCGTTAGTCCTCGTCATGCAAATCCTCCGAGGTCTCGTCGACGACCAGGGTCTCCAAGTCCTCGACTGCCTCAACATCTTCAACATCGGTATCGATCAGTTCGCGCTCTTCGTCCAGGTCCTCGGCCTGATCCTCGAGCGTGGACTGAATGCTGCGGCCGCTCAGGCGCTCGCGGATAAACTGGCGCGACTGCTCGTCGGGAGCAAACTGCTCCAGATCGGGCAGGTCGCGGGTGGAACGTAGGCCGAACTTTTCCAAGAAGGCGTTGGTCGTGCCGTAGATGATGGCCTGACCGCGCTCGGGGTCGCGACCGAGCTCGCGCACCAGGCCCTTATCCACTAGCGACGCGATGACGCCGTCGGAGTTGACGCCGCGGATGCCCTTAACAACCTCGCGCGTAACGGGCTGGTGGTAGGCGATGACGGCCAGGGTCTCAAGCGCCGCCTGCGACAGTTTTTGCGTGTCCCAGCTCAGCACGTAGGCCTCGACCACGTCGTGGTAGGCAGGGTGCGTAAACAGGCGCCAGCCGCCGGCGACCTCGCGCAGCTGAAAGCCGCGGTTGGCCTCCTCGTACTCAACCTTGAGCTCGGCCAAAAGCGACGCGCACTCGCCGGGGGCGATATCCAGTGCGCCGGCCAGCGCGGGCGCACTCACCGGGTCGCTCGATACCAGCAGCAGCGCCTCGAGGGCGCCTTTGAGGCTGTTTGCCTCTAGCGTGGAAAGGGTTGACATGGTAGCCGCTCCTATTCGGTGAGCTCGGGGCCCTCGCCGGGAACGTATGCCTCGGCGCCCTCGACGCGGTTGATTTGAATGGTTCCAAAAATCTTGTCCTGGCTCAGCGTAAGCGAGCCGCGCTTGGCGAGCTCGAGCATGGCCAGGAAGGTGACAACGAGCTGCTCAGTCGTGGCGTCGCCGTCCAACAGCTCGCGGAAGGTGCAGGATTGGTGCGCCATGGTAAAGCGGTCGACCGAGGCCACCGTCAGGTCGAGCGGCACGCGATGCGGTGCCACGTGCTCGGCCTCCAGCAGGAAGGTCTGGCGCTTGCCGTCCAGGTCGGCGCAGATGACGGCGAGGCCGCGCAGGGTAATGCCGGCCAGGTAGTCGGGCATAAGGCCCAAAAACTCGGGGTCGGGGCCGGCCACGCGCGGATGCATGCGGCTTTCGGCCTGCATGCGCGCGCCAAGGGCCGCCGCCGCACCCTTAAACTGCTTGTAGGCGATCAGGCGCTGGATCAGGACCTCGCGCAGGGCGTCGCCGTCGAGCGCGCTGAGTTCCTCGAGGTCTTCGTCGTCCTCGTCATCGTCGACGGATTTACTGGGTGCCTCCTGGGGCACCAGCGAGGCAGCCTTGATGTCCAGAAGGGTTGCCGCGACCAGCAAAAAGTCGCTCGCCACGTCCAGGTCCAGCGCCTCGATGCGCTCAACCTCGGCCAGGTATTGCTCAGCCACCTCGCTAATGGAGATGGCGCCGATATCAACTTTTTGGCGGGTTACCAGCTGCAGCAGCAGGTCGAACGGTCCGCTGTAGACCTGCGTCGACACGCGATACGACATCTTCGACCTCCTTTGACGGCGCCTTCGCGGCGCGGTTTGGGTGCATGTTGCGACCGTTTTGCACGGTCGATCTGTAAGTTTACCCTAGATGCCGGCGATTGCGAAGTCGAGCAGCCGCTCAGCCAGCGGATACACGGTAACGTCGAAATAGCGGCCGATCACGTCGATGCCGGTCCACATGGGCAGCAGGTACAGCACGATGATAAGGATCGGCATGGCGTATTGCTGCAGGCGATAGTAGTTGGCGAGCGCCTTGCCCTTGAGGAACGGCACGATGATCGACGAGCCGTCGAGCGGCGGAATCGGGATGAGGTTAAAGAACGCGAGCGACAGGTTGACCACGATAAAGGTGGCGCCGAAGTTCATGATTTGGGAGGCCACGGCAAAGGACATGCTGGCATAGAGGTTGACATACGCTGCGTGCATAAGGGCGGCCGCAAGGCATGCCAGCGCGATGTTCGATGCGGGGCCGGCCGCGCTCACCAGAACCTCGTCGCGCTTGGGGTGCTTGAGGTTATTGAGGTAGACGGGCACAGGCTTGGCAAAGGCGAACACCGGGCCGCCGGCGGCGAGCATGAGCAGAGGCAGGAGGACGGTACCAAACGGGTCGATGTGGTTGAGCGGGTTGAGCGAAACGCGGCCGCGTGAACGCGCCGTCTTATCGCCGAGCGCCCAGGCCGCGGCGGCGTGCGTGCTCTCGTGGATGACGATGCCCACGATGACGGCGACGGCGCTGGCGAGCAGGTTCATGAGGTAGCTGCTGGACATGCCGATCCCCTAGCGGACGCGGCGCGAGGCGCGCGTGAGCAGGTAGTCGGCCACAAACAGGATAACGGCCACGATGGCGTAATCCAAGCGGAACACGCCGCCAAAGGGCGATGTGATGACGCCGTATCCGGCGATGGCGCTCGGCAGCGCGCGCGAAAGCTCGACGACAAAGCCCACGATCTGCAGCTTGGCGGTGAGGCCGCTAAAGCACAGCAGCACGGTCATCGCGCTCATAAAGATGCCGCAGATGCGACAGGCGATGGCGATGATGCTCATCGCCACGGCGGTGGCTTTACGAGAGTTCACGCGCGGTCTCCTCTTCGATCTGGGTGGAAAGCTCCAGCCATTCGTCCTCGAGCTTGGGCAGCTCTTGTTTAAGCCCGTTATATTCCCCCAGCGCGGCGTTGAACTTGTCCTGATCGGCATAAAGCTCTTCGCTTGCCATCAATTCCATAAGCTCGTCATAGCGGGCGCGCTTTTTGTCGAGCTCGGTCTCGATCTTCTTGAGCTGGTTGCGTACGCCCTTGAGCTTTTTGTTGAGCGCGGCGCGGGCCTGGGCCTCGGCGCGTTTTTGCTCCTTGGTCTTTTTGCCCTCGGCCGGTTTAGGAGCTGCGACGAGGGTGTCGGCCTGGGCGGCGCTGGCTTTGGTGGACTTAGCCGCCGCCGGCGCGCTCTCCCCTGCCGCCTCGGCGGCGGCGCGGGCCGCGAGGTCCTCGCGCTTGTAGAGGTAGTAGTCGTAGTCACCGTCGTATACCGTGACCTTGCCGTCACGGATGTCGATGATGCGGTTGGCCACGGCGCGCACCAGGTGCTCGTCGTGGCTGATCAGCACGATGGTGCCGGGGAAGTTTTGCAGGGCGTTCTCGAGCATGTCCACCGAGTCGATGTCCAGGTGGTTGGTGGGCTCGTCCAGGCACAGGAGCGCCTCGGGCGCCACGAGCATCTTGGCCAGGGCCAGACGGGCCTTTTCGCCACCGGAGAGGACGCGTACCTGCTTTTCGATAGAATCGTTGTCGCTAAACAGGAAGGCGCCCAACAGGCTGCGCTGCTGCGGCACGGTCCACTTGGGCGTAACGGTGTCGATCTCTTGCAGGACGGTGTTGGACTCGGTCATGCCCTCGAGCGCGTGCTGGGCGTAATAGGCCACGCCCACGTTGGTGCCCAGGTCGCGGGTGCCGGTGGTGGGCGGCTCCAGACCGGCGATGATCTTCATGAGGGTGGACTTGCCGGCGCCGTTAGGGCCGACGAGTGCCACGTGCTCACCGCGGTAGAGTTTAAGGTCGATGTCGCTGTAGATGTGCTTGTCGCCGTAGGACTTGGAGACGCCCTCCAGGCCCACGACCATATCGCCGGAGCGTGGCGGATCGGGGAACTTAAAGTCGATGTGCTTGTGGCCCTCGGGCAGGATAACGAGCTCCTTTTTGATCTGCTCGATCTTGCGGATGCGCTCCTGGGCCTGGGCTGCCTTGGTGGGCTTGTAGCGGAACTTGTCGACGAAGACCTGCATGTGGGCGATATCGCGCTCCTGAGCAGCACGCTTGGCGCGCATCTGCTCTAGGTTGTCCTCGCGCTGCTTGAGATAGCTGCTGTAGTTGCCGGTGTAGGTGGTCACGCGGCGGTTCTCGAGCGCGGCCACATGGTCGACGCAGGCGTCCATGAAGGCGCGGTCGTGGCTGACGATGAGGACGGCGCCGTCGTAGTTCGCGATAAAGCCGCGCAGCCACTGGACGCTTTCGAGGTCCAGGTGGTTGGTGGGCTCGTCCAGAAGCAGCAGGTCGGGGTGACGCAGAAAGAGCTTGGCGAGCGCGATGCGCATCTGCCAGCCGCCCGAAAACTCGGAGCACGGGCGCTCAAAGTCGGTGACCTTAAAGCCCAGGCCGGACAAGATCTTGCGGGCGTTGCTCTCGAGTTCGTAGCCGCCCAGGTGCTCAAAGCGGTCCTGGACCTGGCCGTACTCGTTAAGGAGTGCATCGACGTCCTTGCCCTGCTCGGAGAGCTCGGTGATCTGGGCCTGCAGCTCGTTGGCGCGCTCGCCCATGCGGCGGATTTCCTTGGCGGCGGCCATGACCTCGGCGAGGATGGTGGTGTCCTTGTGCTCCAGGTTGGTTTCCTGCTCTAGGTAGCCCACCTGGCAGTCCTTGGCGTACTGGACCTGGCCGGCGTCGGGGCTGTCGATGCCCATGATGATTTTGAGCATGGTGGTTTTGCCGGCGCCGTTGGGTCCCACGAGCGCGAAGCGCTCGCCGGGGTTGATCTGGAAGGACGCGCCGCTAAAGAGGACGCGCGCGCCGAAGCTTTTTTCGATCTTGTCGACCAGGAGGATCATGGTGCCGCCTTTGACCTTGTGTGCCTATATGAAAAAAGGCCCCAACTTGCGT
>DBFWDM010000274.1:0-8947 GCA_048484635.1 Collinsella sp. | reverse complement strand
CGTCGTCGCCCTTGGCGGCAACGCCCTCGGCAACAATCCCGTTGAGCAGATCGAGGCCGTGAGCAACACCGCTCACGCTCTCCTCGGCCTGATCGAGCAGGGCAACGAGATCATCATCACCCACGGCAACGGCCCGCAGGTTGGCATGATCCAGAACGCCTTCGCTGCTGCCCACGACGCCATCGGCACCCCCGAGATGCCGCTGCCCGAGTGCGGCGCCATGTCCCAGGGCTACATCGGCTATCACCTGCAGCAGGGCATTGGCCGCGAGATGCACAAGCGCTATAAGCGTTGGCACGCCGCAACCGTCGTGACCCAGATCGAGTGCGACCCGGACGACCCCGCGTTCAAGAACCCGACCAAGCCGATCGGCCCCTTCTACACCGAGGAGCAGGCCAAGGAGTTCATGGCCGAGGATCCTTCCAAGGTCTTCGTCGAGGATTCCGGCCGCGGCTGGCGTCGCGTCGTCGCTTCCCCCGATCCCAAGAAGATCGTCGAGGCTGACTCCATCCTCAACCTGCTCGACAATGAGTTCATCGTCATCGCTTGCGGCGGCGGCGGCATCCCCGTCGTCCGCGACTACGAGAACAAGGGCTGCTATAAGGGCGTTCCCGCCGTCATCGACAAGGACCTGGGCGGCGAGCTGCTGGCCGAGGACTGCGACGCTGACGTTCTGTTCCTGCTGACCGCCGTTGAGCATGTCGCCATCAACTTTGGCAAGCCCAACCAGGAGGAGCTCGAGGACATCACCGCCGACGAGGCCGAGCGCCTGGCCGACGAGGGTCAGTTCGGCAAGGGTTCCATGGAGCCCAAGGTCCGCGCTGCCATCAAGTTCGCCCGTTCCCGCAAGGGCCGCACCTGCATCATCGGCGCTCTGGACAAGGCCGCCGAGACCATGGCCGGCCTCTCCGGTACCCGCATCCACGAGTAGCCTCTACTCCATTGCCTCTCTCGTGGGCGCCGGGCAAGGCGCCCGCAAACTAGCCTCTCTTCATGAGCCCCGCAGTCCGCTCCGACTGCGGGGCTTTTGCTATTCACCTAGTCCCCGATGGGTGGGTAGTCATTGGGGACGTTCTTAAACGACTAGTCAAACAAGAACGTCCTCAATGACTACTAATTTAAATCTGTCCCCAATGACTGCGGAAAGCGCATCTCACACCGACGCATTGCTTTCGGGCCCTCTCTCCGTGCTCCCTATAAGTTCAGCTGGACTCCCCGCAACCTGTTCCGCGTTGGCGGAACGAGCGCGACGTGGAGTGTCATTCTTTACCGCGTTAGACTAGACGCAGGGAAAGGAGGAGGACATGGATGCTCGCGTTAAGCAGCTTGTAAATATGATCGAGGACGATCAGCCTGTCGCTGTCGCGGTGCTTGCCAAGCGTCTCGAGGTAAGCGAGCGCGCCGTGAGAAACTATATCCATCGCGCAAACGACAAGCTTGCGGGGGTTGCACGCATCGTTGGCAGCAAAGGGCAATATCGTATCGATGTTGCACATGCAGATGAGCTTGCTCGCTTGCTAGACGGTGCGGCTCTGGCCCATCCGGGCATTCCTGATACGCGCGACGGCCGTGTGTCCTTCCTTCTTAACGACCTTCTCATGCGGTCCCAGTGGGTGACGATTGAGGAGTATGCGGATTTACTCTACGTTTCGGCGCGAACTCTGTCCAATGACATGCGTCTGGTAGAGCAGAAACTCGCCCAATTTGACTTGATGCTCGAAAAGCGCCCTCGCTACGGAATCCGCGTTGCGGGTGGGGAGTCGCAACGGCGTCTGTGTCTGGCCTCACTGGTGAGGCCCGTGTTGCCCGACACCGACGATGCAGAGCTCGCCGAGCGCCTGCGGGCCATCGCCGCATGTGTGGACGATGCCCTGACTGCCTCGCCCGTCACGGTGAGCTCGCTGGCATCCCGCAATCTCATCATGCATCTTTACATCGCTCTTGGCCGCATCGAGCAGGGCTGCTATGTCCCGGCTGCAGAATCGGACGTTTTAAAGCTGGAGGGAACGCGCGAATACGCTGCGGCTTTCCAGATTGCCGCAAACATCAAGGATGCCCTGGGCGTGAGCATGCCCCGAGAAGAGGTTGCCTTTATCGCAATCCATTTGCTCGGCAGGGGCACGGGCGTGCCCGAGAAGGGCTCGGCCGTTATCTCGGACGAGATGTGGGAGATCGCTTCCGAGATGGTATGTGCGGTCAACGATGAGTTTAGGTTTGACTTTAGCAGCGATCTTGAACTTCGCATGAACCTTGCTCGGCATATTGGCCCTCTGGGTTATCGCCTTGAATATCACATGCATATGGATAACCCCATGCTGCCCGATATCAAGACGAGGTTTCCGTTGGCCTATTCGATGGCGGCCGGCACCTCGCAGGTACTCGAGCGTCATTTTGGCAGCCAGCCCTCTGATGAGGAGCTCGGCTACATCGCCATGGCATTTGCCCTGGCCCTCGAGCAGCAAGCCGACCAGCCGCGTCGCAAACGCATCCTGATCGTGTGCGCCTCGGGAGCGGGAAGCGCCCGTATGCTCGAGCACCAGTACCGCAAGCAGTTTGGTATGTATATCGAGTCGATTGAGACATGCGACGTCGCCCGCGTGGGAACGCTCGACTTTTCGCACATCGACTACGTGTTCACAACGGTGCCGCTCAATGTCAAGTTGCCTGTGCCCGTCCGCGAGGCCGATTTCTTCTTGGAGACGAGCGATGTCAACGCTATCCGCAAGGTGCTGAGTGATGATCCTGCGCAATCGGACTCCCTGAGCGCTTTCTTTAGCCGTGCCCTGTTCTTCAACCGCGTTGAGGCGTCGTCGAAGCAGGCCGTTCTCCGATATCTCTCCGAGCGCGCCGTCGAGAGCGGCCGTGTCGATGCCCAGTTTGCCCAAGAGGTTGCCGAGCGCGAGAGCGCGAGTGCCACCTCGTTTGGCAATGGGGTGGCCATGCCCCATGGGATGCATCCTTTGAGCGCCGAGGCCTTTGTTACCGTGGGCCTGCTCGAACATCCCATTCTTTGGGACGAATACGGCCATGAGGTCGATATCGTCTTTATGGTGTCGTTTGCCCGGTCGGGCGGCGATGAGACGCGGATCTTGAGCTCGCTGCTCGCTGAGATCTTTATGGACCGCCAGGGGGTCGAGCGCTTACGCGAGCGCCGGTCCTGGCATGAGCTGATGGCGCTTGTGCAAGCGCATACGGCTTAAGGCTTCTTTTGTCGAAAACCCTGCCTGCCTGCAATAAACCTCGAGGATTGCGGGTGGGAGATAGGCGTTTCGAATATTCAAGTACAAACCAAACATCACGGGAGAGGAGACCGTTATGGACGATCAGGGAACCGAGATGGTTTCGTTTCAGCTGGTCGCTGCAGCGGGAGAGGCGCGCAGCCTTGCCTTCGAAGCCCTTGAAAAGGCAAAGGCGGGGGATTTTGACGCTGCCGCCAAACTCATGAAGCAGTCAAAGGATGTGGGAATCAAGGCTCACCACATCCAAACGCAGCTGCTTTCGACCGAGGCGGCGGGCGAGCATCTGTCGGTGGATGTGTTGCTGGTCCATGCTCAGGACCACCTCATGTGCTCCATGCTTGCTCAGGAGCTCGTGCAGGAGCTGATCTGCCTGTATGAGCGCACTGCAGCCAAGAACGCCTAACGGCGTGCGGCGACTATCCAACCAATCAATGCGAAGGGAATCCCTTATGAAGATCCTTCTTGTTTGCGCAGCTGGCCTGTCTACAAGCATTCTGATGAAGAAACTCGAGAAATACGCGGAGCAAAACGGCATCGAGCTCGATATCGATGCGGTGGGTATCGGCGAGTATCAGGAGACCTGCGCCGATTATGACGTGCTGCTCTTGGGGCCGCAGGTGTCCTACCAGCTCAACACCGTCAAGCAGGGGAGCGGTAAGCCGACCGCGGTCATCCCCGCACAGGACTACGGCATGGGCAACGCCGCCAACGTGCTGGCACTCGCCCAGTCGCTGTTGGGCTAGGAGGCGACCATGGAAAAGTTCATGACCCTGCTTCAGGAAAAACTGACCCCTATTGCCAATTTCTGCGGCACCGAGCGCCACTTTGCCTCCATGCAAAAGGGCTTTATGAGCGCGATCAGCTTCATCTTGGTCTCTGCCGTCTTTATGATCATCGCTAACCCGCCGGTCACGGCCGACCTGGTGGCGCAGGGCGGGTTCTGGTCCGTCTTTGGCCCTTGGCTCGATTTTGCCACGGCCAATAAGCTCATGCTGCTCATCCCGTTCAACATGACGATGGGCATACTGTCGGTGATCGTGACGTTCGCAATCGCCTATAACCTGGCGGGCACCTACAAGATGCCCAAGCTTAACGCCGGTATGACCTCGCTGGTGATGTTCCTGATCGCCGCGGCGCCGTCGTCCTACTACCAGCTTGCTGATGAGTCCGTGCTCCAGGCGGTCCCCTGCACCTATCTGGGTGCGCAGGGCCTGTTTACCGCCATCATCGTTGCCCTGGTCTCCGTCGAGGTCACGCGCTTCTGCCAGACCAAGGGCATCACCATCAAGATGCCCGATGGCGTGCCGCCGTTTTTGTCCGAAACCTTTGGCGCCATCGTGCCTATGCTCGCCAACATCCTCATCTTCTTTGGTGGCAACCTGCTGATCCAGATGATCGATCCCACGCTGTCCATCCCCTCGGTTATCGAGAAGCTGCTCGCTGCCCCGCTTTCCGTCGCAGTTGACTCTGTGCCCGGCGCACTGCTTATCTGCTTCATGACGCTGCTGTTTTGGTGCTTTGGCATCCACGGCAACATGATCGTGATGCCCATCACCGCCCCGGTCACGCTTGCCGCCTTTGCTGCCAACGCCTCACTCTACGCTGCTGGGCAGCCGCTTGAGTTCCACCCGGTACTCATGTCGATGGTCATCAACCTCATCGGCGGCACGGGCAATACGTTCTCTTTTGTGGCGCTCTGCGCGTTTAGGGCAAAGTCGCAGCAGCTCAAGGCATTTGGCAAGGCATCGATCGTGCCGAGCTTCTTCCGTATCTCCGAGCCCGCGATCTTTGGCGCACCCATCATCTTCAACCCGATCCTCATGATTCCGTTTGTGCTGGGCGGTATGATTTCGGCCCTGCTGTATTGGGGTGCAATCTCACTGGGTCTTGTCTCTAACTTCTACATCTTGGTGAGCGGCACGTTCCCCATCTTCGTTCAGGGCTTTATCCAGTGCCTCGACCCGCGCATCTGGGTATTTACGATCGTTTTGATCGTGGTCATGGCTGTGGTCTGGTACCCGTTCTTTAAGGTGTACGACAACCAGCTCCTGGCACAGGAGCAGGAGAACGCCGCGGCAGCTTCTGCCAAGGATACTGAGTAGCATGGGTTACTTTGACAGAACGTCTGCTGCCGGTATGCCCGAGGGCTTTTTGTGGGGCGGCGCGCTCGCTGCCAACCAGGCCGAAGGGGGCTGGAACGAGGGCGGCCGCGGTATGTCGCACTCCGACCTGATTCCACAGGGTCCCGACCGCTGGGATGTGATGTTTGGCAGGCAAAAGCCCGTGGATGATCCGGACAGGCTGTATCCATGCCGTTGGGGCAACGACTTCTTCCATCATTGGCGCGAGGACGTCGAGCTCTTTGCCGAGATGGGCTTTAAGTGCCTGCGTCTTTCAATTTGTTGGAGCCGTATTTTTCCCACAGGGATGGAGGCCGAGCCCAACGGTGAGGGCTTGGAGTTTTACCGTCAGGTATTCGAGGCGCTGCGCGAGCACGGAATCGAGCCGCTCGTGACGCTGTCGCACTACGACTATCCGTTGGCTCTGGTCGAGCGTTATGGTGGATGGCAAAGCCGAGAGATGATCGAGCGGTATGCGCACTACGTCGAGACCGTCGGACGTGCGTACCAGGGCCTCGTGCGTTATTGGCTCACCTTCAACGAGATCAACAGCGTGGCGCTGTCCTATCTCAACGCGGGCGTCACGCTCGAGGATGAGCGTGACCGTGCAGCCGTGACCGCGGCGTTCTCGCACCATATGTTTATGGCGAGCGCTCGCGCTGTCGAGATCCTGCACAAGATCGATCCCGCAAACAAGGTGGGTTGCATGATCGCTGCCGGTGCGACCTATCCGTACCGTTGTGCGCCCGAGGACGTATGGCTTGCGTATGAGGAGGACCGCGGCCGCTACTTCTACACTGACGTGATGGCTGCGGGCGCCTATCCTACTTGGAAGCTGCGTGCGCTCGAGAAAGAGGGTGTTCACGTGCCCTTTGAGCCGGGCGATACGGAGTATCTGGCCGAGCATACCGTCGACTTCATCTCGTTCTCGTACTATTGCTCGCGCTTGGTGTGCGCCGATGACCAGGTGATCGCTGAGAAGGCGGAGGGCAACGTGTTCCCGACGCTGCGCAATCCGTACCTCAAGGATAAAGAGACTGCCTGGAAATGGCAGATCGATGCGCTGGGTTTGCGCGTGACGCTTGCCGGCTACCACGATCGTTACCATCTTCCGCTCTTTATCGCTGAGAACGGTGTGGGCGGACTCGATGCGCTGGAAGACGGCAAAGTCCACGATGCGTATCATATTGATTACCTGCGCAGGCATATTCTTGCGCTACGCGATGCAATTGTCGAGGACGGTGTTGACCTGATGGGATACACGCCGTGGGGCTGTATCGATCTGGTATCGGCCTCGACGGGGCAGATGAAGAAGCGCTATGGCTTTGTTTATGTCGATGCCGATGATACGGGCAAAGGCACGTTCGATCGCTACCGAAAGGACAGCTTCTGCTGGTATCAAAAGGTCATTGCATCAAATGGCGAGGACTTGAGTTAACCCTTGCAAGCCTGCTGCCCCCGCGGCCCGTTTCGGCCGCGGGGGCTTTTGCTATTTACCTAGTCCCCGATGAGACCCTCATTCTGTGGGTAGTCATTGGGGACGTTCTTAAAAGACTAGTCATTTAAGTCTGTCCCCAATGACTGCGGAAACCCGGCACTTGGGGACGTTCCTTTTCTGCTGGCAGCTTGGAACAGTCCTTAAAGCCCGCATCAATCAACTGCGGAAAGCGCATCCCAGAATGAGCGTCCAACATGGGACATAGTTTCCCTTGAGGGCCTCAACCGGAAAATGCATCCCGGAATGTTGCCGGAAAGTGGAACGTAGTTTCCCAAACGGGCCGCTAACGGAAAGTGCATCCCGCTATTGAGCTCCAAAATGGGATGCGCTTTCCGTGTCGGCAGTTCCTGGCAGCCTGGGGCTACTCATTTAAGTCTGTCCCCAATGATTATCCCCAATGACTAGTAGTAGGCCCACATGGCTTCGACTTCGTTAAGGACCTCTACGACGCCCCAGCGGCGGGCGCTGCGGCTGGCCGAGTTGGGGTCGTAGACGCCAATCTGGTCGGCGTCGTCAATACCGTAAAGCACAATGTAGTGGCCCACGCTGGTAAAGGTGCCCGGCCGAACGGCGGCAATGACGGGCGCTCCCGAACGCAGTGCCTGAGTCATCGATTCGCGATCG
Source organism: Collinsella sp. (assembly GCA_048484635.1). Classification (GTDB taxonomy): domain Bacteria; phylum Actinomycetota; class Coriobacteriia; order Coriobacteriales; family Coriobacteriaceae; genus Collinsella. The sequence goes on along the minus strand of DBFWDM010000274.1, from coordinate 1,466 downwards.
ATATGGAGTTCCGTTCCGTTGAGTCCCAACTGCCACGCGCCGCTCGTCATAAACGACCATTCGGTTGCGCCGGTGGGGGCGTAATTGCCCGCCTCGGAAAGCGCGCACATATCGACGGGGGTCATATTGGTGCGTCCCGTCTTAAAGATGTAGACCATGGTGAGGCACGTAGGCCCACAGGCATTTTGGCGGATGGTGCCGCCGGCGTAAGGCAGCTCCGACCACGCAGGGTCGATCTGATAGATATGGGGCATCGTGCCGGCTTGCCATTGCGAGCGTGGGGTCGAAAAGGCGAAAGAATAACCGGGTGCGACGGGGGCCTTGAGCAGCTTGTCCTCGGCGGTGGGCTCGAGACCGGCCGACCCGTGGGACATACAGGAGCTCATAAGCACAAAGACCAGACAGGTAAGGATAGAGCACAGTGCGAGGCGAAGTCGACGAGCCGGCAGGGCGGGGGCATTCGCGTGCGATGTCGAGCGGTAGGGCTTGCCGTCGCGTCCGCCTTGGGGATGCGAAAAGAAGCGGTTGATATGGATGCCGGGCTGACGTGCGCCGTTGCGGCGCAGTTGCGGAACCTCGGCCTGACGCTGTCGAGTGCGCGCGCCCAAGCGGCTATCTTGCTGCGCGCTTGTGCCCGTGCTCAGACGGCCACTCTGCCGCGTTCTGCTTGCCTGCTGCCGAGACGAAGGCCTGGGTTGCTCTTGAGGACGTTGCGGATTGCTGCTCGTGGCACTTCTGGGCGTCGGCGTGGTACGGCCAGCAAGGCGAACGCTTTGTCGCCGTTGATCACCGTCGTTGTATCCGTATGCCATTCGTACCGCCTTGTCTCATGTATAACCTGTCCATCCTACAAAAAAGATGTGCAACAAATGGGCCTGTGCGTCAAAAGCTCGGTAAACGGTATGAAAGGCGCAAAACACACGGCCTCAAAAATATCTCTATATGCGTCCGATGAGCGTACGCCCGTCGGACGGGTGGCAACAATGAGCGGCAAACCGTGCCGTTCGTCCCAAAAACGGCGCCGCTCGTTTTGCAGTTCTGCCTTCGGTCGAGCTACAAGCGGAGCTGCTGCGCCAAGGCCGTATCTTAAAGCCACGAAATAAAAGAGCGCGGCAAAACAGACCGCGCAAGGGGTGACGTCAAGGGGCGTCAAAAAGGAAAGGAGGGGAACAATGGCGGACAAGAACGCAGAAGTTGCAGTCGAGGATAACGGCGGCATGAAGAAAACGCTTTCGCTCTGGAACTTCTTCACCATCGGTTTCGGTGCCATTATCGGTACCGGTTGGGTTCTGCAGGTCGGCGACTGGATGGTCGTGGGCGGCGGTCCCGTTCCCGCTATGATCGCATTCCTCTTGGGTGCAATCTTCCTCGTGCCCGTCGGAGCTGTTTTCGGTGAGCTCACGGCTGCTATCCCCATCTCGGGCGGCATCGTCGAGTATGTCGATCGTAGCTTTGGCCGTACGCTG
>DBFWDM010000273.1:0-1367 GCA_048484635.1 Collinsella sp. | reverse complement strand
CAACCCTGCCGGTGCTCCTGCCACGGGCAAGCTCCCGACCGAGCCCGCGCCCCGAGCGCCCGAGCGCGCGTCCGTCCCCATGGCTCAGCCGCCTGCGCAGGCTGCGCCATGGGAATCCGAGCAGGTGCCCTACGACGATGCTATGGTCGGTGGCTTTGCTGCCGATGCCGGCGGGGACGATCTGCCCCCGTTCGACGTGCCGGGTGCGGCGTCCGCGACCAAGGCCGCTGCTGTGGCACCCGCAGCCTCTGCAAACGACGACGTCCCCGCCGCTCCCTGGGAATCCAATCCCGGTGCTGGCAGCCCCTTCGGCCATCAGGGCGCAGCCCCGAGCATCCCGCAGACCGAGGACGAGGCCAAGGCCCTCATCCGCAGCGTCTTTGGCCAGGCCACCATCTTCAAGCCGGTGGAGTAGCTGCGCAGGCGGGTATACTGCTCAAGAAGAGGACCCCTTGTCCGGGCGCATCTGTATTTCGGACATGTGTAGTGTGGTGCCGCGTATCTCGCATTCGAGCAGACAGGTGCGTGACGGTCGGCCTAGGATGCTGAGGTCGATGCGATACGTCGCATGGCTGTCCGTGTACTCGACTTGCTCGGCGTTAATGGTTGCTCCGATTGCCAAATAAACGCCTAGCTCGGCATCGACAATCTTGAAGTCCTTTATCTTGACCTTGAACTCTTGGTAGAGGGATGGGCTGTTGTAGTAAATGGTTCGAGTTCCGTCGGTGCACTCATCGGTCGTCTCCCATTTGACGATGGGCTGGTCCGAGCTGGCTATCAGCAGTTCTGCTCCAAAGGCTATAGCATGGGTGATGACAACCAGCAATGCCCAGCCGACAAAGAGATAGAGAACCAAATATGCAACGGGGTGTTTTGAGCGGATGTTTTGGAGCACGTCGGGGGCATTCATGGGGCACCTCCAAATTGCTATCTATGGCAATCAAATTATACCTCGCCGTCATGAGCGCCGCCTCGAGTAGTGGCTCGGCATTTAGCCATTTAGTGGTACGCATTAAATGTCGGATTCCGGCTCTACAAGATTTAGCTTTAAATATTATGCAGATGCGAATTATTCAACTTTGCATAATCTTTGAGTGCGGTTTGTATTGGAGGACATGTATATCGACTGAGGTAACACGTCCGCCCCGCTCTCTCGCCGCGCGCCGTGGTACGATTTTTGAGTTTGAAAGTCCCGCCGTGCTCCGGCTGCCCTTGCAGCTCGGCGTGCGGCCGCACGTAAAGGAGCCATCATGGCCGGTATGAACATGCAGCAGATGATGAAGCAGGCTCGCAAGATGCAGGAGCAGCTTGCCGCCGCGCAGGAGAACCTCAAGTCCCAGACCGTCGACGCCTCTGCCGGCGGCGGC
>DBFWDM010000272.1:0-2495 GCA_048484635.1 Collinsella sp. | reverse complement strand
GTAGCTGGAGCTCACGACCTGCGTGGCCTCGTGCTCCATAAAGTACTGGGCAGGATAGTTGCCGCCGTTGGATCCGCCGGCGCCAATCCACACGACGCGCTTGATGCCGCCCTTGTCTGCCTTGTCAGCCAAAACCTGGGAAACGACATCCTTAACCTGTTCCTGAGTGGTCATCGTGCATCAGCCTTTCTTCTCGTTTGATGCTCATCACAGGCATACAAGTTACATACATGTTTTGGTTATGTCGACTAGTTGTATGCTATATTTATCTTAGAATTTTTGCTGATGCGGTTTTTGATAATTGGCTACCAGCTGTTTTGTTGTCGTATTGAATACATGCTTGCTTAGATAAGCATACAAGTTAGATATAGGCTGATCGCATGAACGCTTCATCTAAAAAGAAACTGAGCCAATACGAGCGCTTGGCGGGTACGCTTCGCGACCGCATCGCCGCCGGCATCTACGCACGCGGAGACAAGCTGCCGTCCGAGATGGAGCTCATGGACGAATCGGGGCTGTCGCGCAGCACCGTACGCCATGCCCTTAAGGTGCTCGTTGATGAGGGTCTGGTTCGAACCGAGCGCGGGCGCGGCGCCTTTGTGGCCGACACGCCGGCGCTCCACGAGAACAACCTGGTGTTTTCGAGCTATACGGCGCAGGTCCAGGGTCAGGGCATGAAGCCCACCACGCGCACGGTGGACTCGGGCTTTACCAAGGCGGGCGGCAGTATAGCTAAGTTCTTTGATGCGGCCGTGGGCAGCAAGCTCGTCAAACTTGTCCGTCTGCGCTATCTGGACGATGCGCCGCTGTGCCTGGAGACTACCTATCTACCACCGAGCTTTGAAGCACTCATCGATCGCGATATCAATGGTTCGCTCTACGCGACGCTGCGCCAGGAATTCCATCGCGCGCCGGCACAGGGGCACAAGACCTTTGAGGTGTGCTATGCCTCGCAAAACGAGGCGTTTTTGCTCAACGTTGAGCGCGGGCAGGCGCTGATCCTAATCACCGACTACGTCTACGACACCGACGGCCGCCCGCTCCATGTCTCCAAGCGCATCCAGCGCACCGACCGTGCCAAATACACCGAGCCCATCGGCTAACCTGCCAAAACCACCACAAAGGGGACAGGCACCTTCGTGGTGGTTTTAGGCGAGGAGGTCGGGGAACCAGGTTGGCTTGGGCTGGTTGGGCGTGCGCTCGGCTAGGACCAGCTCCATCCAACACATGTCGTACCAGCGGCCGAACTTTTGGGCGCAGCGGTCGAAGGCACCCACCAGGCGATATCCCATATGGGCATGGAAATCCTGGCTGTTGTGCGTCAGATACTCGTCGTCCTTATCGTGCGGCACGGCGATGAGCGCGCACATGTTGGTGATGCCCATCGCAATCAGGCATTGCTTGAGCGTATCGTGCAACTTGCGACCCAGCCCGCCATGGCGCACATCGCGTGCCAGGTAGATCGACGTCTCGACCGACCAGTCGTATGCCTCGCGGCTGTTGAGCGGACTCACATAGGCATAGCCTATCGGACGCCCGTCCAGCTCCATCACCAGGTACGGATAGCGCTTGAGCGTACGCTCGATGCGCCCGGCGAACTCCTCAACGCTCGGCACCTCGTATTCGCAGGTAATCGCCGTCTGGCGCACATATGGCTCATAGATGGCAAGCAACGCCGGCGCGTCTTCGGGCGTCGCCAGGCGAATCGTCGGCTCGGACATCTCGGTCATACAACTCTTCTCCCCCAAAAGCAAAGGCCGCCCTGCGCCAAACCCAGCGCAGGGCGGCCCCTCGTCATTACATCAGGCTACAGGACAGCCGCCAGCGCGTCGATGTCCTCCTGCGTCGTGGCCCAGCTGGTGCAAAAGCGCACTACCGTATGAGTATCGTCGTACTTTTCCCAGTACTCGATCGCCGCATGCTCGCGAATGCGGGCCATATCCTCGTTGGGCAGAATCACGAACTGCTGGTTCGTGGGCGTCTCCAAGAAGAACTGGTAGCCGCGCTCGTGCAGCACACGACGAAGCGCCTGAGCGGTCTCAATCGCCTGGCGACCAATCTCAAAATACAGGCCATCGGTAAAAAGAGCCTCGAACTGCACACCCATCAGGCGGCCCTTGGCGAGCAGTGCGCCATGCTGCTTAATACGCGGAATGGGGTGCGCCGGGGCGTGCATGCCACAGAACACCACAGCCTCGCCGCAGAGCGCACCACACTTGGTGCCGCCGATGTAGAACACGTCACACAGCTGCGCCAGCTCGGGCAGGGTAATGTCGCACTCATCGGCCGCCAGCGCATAGGCCAGGCGAGCACCGTCCACAAACAGCGGAATCTCGCGCTTCTGGCACACCGCGTGAATCGCCGCGAGCTCGGCCTTGGAGTACAGCGTGCCGTACTCGGTCGATAGGCTCACATACACGGCACCCGGGAACACCGTGTGCTCGTAGCTCTCGTTTTCGTAGAACACCTGGATATAGTTCTCGAGGTCCTCGGCG
>DBFWDM010000271.1:0-2464 GCA_048484635.1 Collinsella sp. | reverse complement strand
GTAGCTGGAGCTCACGACCTGCGTGGCCTCGTGCTCCATAAAGTACTGGGCAGGATAGTTGCCGCCGTTGGATCCGCCGGCGCCAATCCACACGACGCGCTTGATGCCGCCCTTGTCTGCCTTGTCAGCCAAAACCTGGGAGACGACATCCTTAACCTGTTCCTGAGTAGTCATCGTGCATCAGCCTTTCTTCTCGTTTGATGCTCTCGATGGCATACAAGTTACATACATGTTTTGGTTATGTCGACTAGTTGTATGCTATATTTGTCATAGAAATATTACTGATGCGGTTTTTGATAATTTGCTACCAGCGGTTTTGTTGTTGTATTGGATACATGCTTAATTAGATTCACATATAAGTTAGATACAGGTTGATCGCATGAACGCTTCGTCTAAGAAGAAACTGGCCCAATACGAGCGCTTGGCGGGTACGCTGCGTGACCGCATCGCCGCCGGCATCTACGCACGCGGAGACAAGCTGCCGTCCGAGATGGAACTCATGGACGAATCGGGGCTGTCGCGCAGCACCGTGCGCCATGCTCTTAAGGTGCTCGTCGATGAGGGTCTGGTTCGAACCGAGCGCGGGCGCGGCGCCTTTGTGGCCGACACGCTGGCGCTCCACGAGAACAACCTGGTGTTTTCGAGCTATACGGCGCAGGTCCAGGGTCAGGGCATGAAGCCCACCACGCGCACGGTGGACTCGGGCTTTACCAAGGCGGGCGGCAGCATAGCTAAGTTCTTTGATGCCGCCGTGGGCAGCAAGCTCGTCAAACTTGTCCGCCTGCGTTATCTGGACGATGCGCCGTTGTGCCTGGAGACCACCTATCTGCCGCCAAGCTTTGAGGCGCTCATCGATCGCGATATCAACGGTTCACTCTACGCCACGCTGCGCCAAGAATTCCATCGCGCGCCGGCACAGGGACATAAGACCTTTGAGGTGTGCTATGCCTCGCAAAACGAGGCGTTTTTGCTCAACGTTGAGCGCGGGCAGGCGCTGATCCTGATCACCGACTACGTCTACGACACCGACGGCCGCCCGCTCCATGTCTCCAAGCGCATCCAGCGCACCGACCGCGCCAAATACACCGAGCCCATCGGCTAACCTGTCCCTAAATGGTAGGTTTGGGGAGGTCGGGGAACCAGGTTGGTTTGGGTTGGTTGGGCGTGCGCTCGGCCAGGACCAGCTCCATCCAACACATGTCGTACCAGCGACCGAACTTTTGGGCGCAGCGGTCGAAGGCACCCACCAGGCGATACCCCATATGGGCATGGAAGTCCTGGCTGTTGTGCGTCAGGTACTCGTCGTCCTTGTCGTGCGGCACGGCGATGAGCGCGCACATGTTGGTGATGCCCATCGCGATCAGACATTGCTTGAGCGCATCGTGCAGCTTGCGGCCCAGCCCGCCGTGGCGCACGTCGCGCGCCAGGTAGATCGATGTCTCGACCGACCAGTCGTATGCCTCGCGGCTGTTGAGCGGACTCACATAGGCATAGCCTACCGGACGCCCGTCCAGCTCCATCACCAGATACGGATAGCGCTTGAGCGTGCGCTCGATACGCCCGGCGAACTCCTCAACGCTCGGCACCTCGTATTCGCAGGTAATCGCCGTCTGGCGCACATACGGCTCATAGATGGCAAGCAACGCCGGCGCGTCTTCGGGCGTCGCCAGGCGAATCGTCGGCTCGGACATCTCGGTCATACAACCCTTCTCCCCAAAAGCAAAGGCCACCCTGCGCCAAACCCAGCGCAAGGCGGCCCCTCGTCATTACATCAGGCTACAGGACAGCCGCCAGCGCGTCGATGTCCTCCTGTGTCGTGGCCCAGCTGGTGCAAAAGCGCACCACCGTGTGGGTCTCGTCGTACTTTTCCCAGTACTCGATCGAGGCATGCTCGCGAATGCGAGCCATGTCCTCGTTGGGCAGAATCACAAACTGCTGGTTCGTGGGCGTCTCCAAAAAGAACTGGTAGCCACGCTCGTGCAGCACGCGACGCAGCGCCTGGGCCGTCTCAATCGCCTGGCGACCAATCTCAAAATACAGGTCATCGGTAAAGAGTGCCTCAAACTGGACGCCCGTCAGGCGGCCCTTGGCCAACAGCGCGCCGTGCTGCTTAATGCGCGGAATGGGATGCGCCGGAGCATGCATGCCGCAAAACACCACGGCCTCGCCGCACAGAGCGCCGCACTTGGTGCCACCGATGTAGAACACGTCGCACAGCTGCGCCAGCTCGGGCAGGGTAATGTCGCACTCATCGGCCGCCAGTGCATAGGCCAGGCGGGCGCCATCCACAAACAGTGGAATCTCGCGCTTCTGGCACACCGCATGAATCGCCGCGAGCTCGGCCTTGGAGTACAGCGTGCCGTACTCGGTCGATAGGCTCACATACACGGCACCCGGGAACACCGTGTGCTCGTAGCTCTCGTTTTCGTAGAACACCTGGATATAGTTCTCGAGGTCCTCGGCG
>DBFWDM010000270.1:0-7097 GCA_048484635.1 Collinsella sp. | reverse complement strand
TTCCATTCAGCCCGCCTGACCCGAACGGCCGAGTCGTCACAGACCCCGGGAGCCCCGGCAGGGCGGGTGCTTCCTCAAAATTTCGAACAGTCCTGCGCAAGACGAAGGCCACATTAAGTGGCCTTCTTTGCGTGCGGAACTCATTTTGAGGAAGCACCCGCCCTGCCGGGGCTCCCGGGTTCTGTGACGACTCGGCCGTTCGGGTCAGGCGGGCTGAATGGAATAGAGTGAATGGGCGCGCCGTTGGCGCGTCCATTTTTGTGCGGGTGACAAAGGGACTGTCCCTTTGTCACATTGCAATAAATGTGATGAAAGTGTGGCGAAATGAGCTTAAAACTTCTGTAAATGTGATAAATGTCACGTTTTACCTAGGGTAAAATGTGGGAAATATCACGTTTACGGAAGTTTCTTTGCGGGAGGTTCGGTCATGCAGCGAGATATCATTGCCAAGCTTAACGCTTGGAAAGCGTCGGAATATCGTAAGCCGCTTATCCTTAAGGGGGCGCGCCAGGTTGGAAAGACGTGGGCGCTTAAGGAGTTCGGTCGAACCTCGTACCGCAATTTTGTGTATCTGACGCTCGAGGAACCGTCACCTGGGGTACAGAGCGAGTACGCTCAGTTTTTCGAAGGTACGCGCGATCCTCGGCGGATCATCTCAAACCTTTCCCTGGCACTTGGACAGCCTATCGAGCCCGGCGAGACGCTGCTTATTATTGATGAGATCCAGGATTGTCCTTCTGCAGTCGGCGCCCTTAAATACTTCTGTGACGAGGCCCCCGAGTATCACGTCGCATGCGCAGGGTCTTTGTTGGGCGTTCGCTTGTCCCGTGAGACCAGCGCTTTTCCGGTGGGAAAGGTCGAGTTCATGGAGATGCGCCCCATGAGCTTTTCCGAGTTTCTGAAAGCCGAGGGCGCTGCAAACTACGACGAATACCTTGGCGGCCTGGATCAGATCGAGACAGTGCCCGATTTCTTCCATGTCCGTCTCGTCGAGCATCTTCGTCGTTATTTTGCATGCGGCGGCATGCCAGAGGCTCTTGGCCGGTGGGTGGAGACGGGCGATATCGTTCAGGTCGATAAGGTGTTGTCTGATCTCTTGGATTCCTACGAGCGCGATTTTGCCAAGCATGGTGGCCGTGCGCAGTTCGCCAAGCTTTCGCAAATATGGAACTCGATTCCAGCTCAGTTGGCGCGCGAGAACAAAAAGTTCGTTTGGGGTGCGGTGCGCGAGGGGGCTCGTGCTCGAGAATACGAGGATGCTCTGGAATGGCTTGCCGATGCTGGGCTCATCACGGCGGTTCGCCTTAATGCTGCCGGTGGTGTGCCGCTCTCTGCGTACGATGACCTCAAGGCATTTAAAGTCTACTGTCTTGATGTCGGCTTGCTGCGCCGCATGGCAAGGCTGGATGCGTCCGCTTTTGCCATCTCGGATTCGCTATTTTCGGAGTTCAAAGGTTCGTTCGCCGAGAACTATGTGCTTCAGGCATTACTTTCACAGTTAGATGCTGCTCCGCGTTATTGGACAAACGAGAAGCCGAAGCACGAAGTCGATTTTTTGATTCAGGTCGGAAACGAAATCGTTCCCGTCGAGGTCAAATCGGGAGAGGTCGTTCATTCCAAGAGCCTTAAGTACTATGCCGACAAGCATGCGGAGACGACTCCATTGAGGGTCCGCTACTCACTTAAGAACCTAAAGCTCGACGACGGGGTGCTCAACATTCCGTTGTATTTGGCTGATCGATCTGTCCCTCTTATCAAAAAGGCGCTTGATTGTGCGCATCTTGACGTTTAGATCCCGGGTGAGCTGACGGGCGGCGGCTAATTAATCGCTCCGTTACGGCCAGGGAGCTTGGGCCTTAGCGATGCTTGCTTCGCCAAGCCGTGGGTGTCATGCCGGTGTATTGCTTGAAGGCTTGGGCGAAGGCGGCCTGCTGGGGGTAGCCTAGACGCTCTGCGACCTGCGCTATCGTGAGCGAGCTATCGGCCAAAAGGTCCTGTGCTCGCTCTATACGACGTCTGCGAATGTAGGCGCCCAGGGACTCGCCAGTTTGGGCCTTAAAGGTGGCGCATAGTTTGGAGCGGCTTGTGTAGAGCCTCTCGGCCACCTCGTTGATACCCACACGACTGCCTTTGTCGAGCGCGCGCTCAATCATTGCCGTTGCTTCTTCGGCAATGGTTATGCTGACGTGTGTGTCTGCCGCCTGCCGCGCCTGCTTGTGGGCCGCGCGCGAACAGGCGAGCTCCGCGACCATGGTCTCCACGATGCCCTGCATATAGACGTGTCCGCCTACGGTGCGGGCGCGGTCCTCGTTAATCCGGCGCAGCGTGTGGCAGATCGCAGACGTCGCTTCCTCGTGCCATGGCTCGGCAAACGCCTCAAAGGTTCCCGCGAACTCGGTGGGATAGCGGTGCTCCAGGTCGTCAAAATATCCGGGCAAAAAGAGCACCGAGCGCGAGTGATAAAGCCGTCCCGCAAACAGCGGGCTTAATTCCTCGCCACAGCTATCTTGGATAAAGCTGCAAACGGCATTGTTTGGCCACGGTCCATGCAATGGTTTAAGGTTCGCGGGCGTTATGCCAGCCTCGGGCATGCATGTAAGTGTGGGCGCGCTGACCTCGCTCACGCAGGCGTATGGCTCGGGTGTGTATTCGGCCAGGTACATATCGTGCGTCGGGGTGATGAAATGCTCCATGACAATGCAGGCAGGGGAGAGAGGCATGATCCATGCGCGGCCGTGCGCCCGATCGTTTGCCACCTCGCCGGTAAAGACAGCGCCCTTGCCGGAAAGCTCCAGGCCAAACTGCTCAAATTGCGGTGCGTAGAGCTCGGTTATGTCGGTCGCGGCCCGATGCATTTTCAAAAGCGTCCCCTTCCTTTGCGGAAACGTCCACGCTTGGCTCGATTGTGTGCCTTGGCTAACATATCAATGATAAGTTGATTGAGGTTAACTCTCAAGCCGTTAGAAGGGAACCTTATGGCAAAGGGATCAAAAAGGGAAGGCGGCGGTATCGGCGAGCTGCTTGCTTATGCCGGCGACCGTAAATTCCTAACGTATTTGGGCATGGCGCTCTCGGCGCTCTCGCAGCTGCTGAGCTTTGGCCCGTACGTGTGCATTTGGCTTGTCGCGCGCGATCTGATCGCCGTGGCACCTAACTGGAGCGAAGCCACTAACATCGCGATGTATGGCTGGTGGGCCGTGGGTTTTGCGCTGGCGAGCATCGTGGTCTATTTCGTGGGACTCATGTGCACGCACCTGTCCGCGTTTCGCTGCGCGTCCAATATTCGCAAGACTACGAGCGAGCACCTGCTTAAGCTGCCGCTTGGCTACTTTGACACGCATGCCACCGGCGAGCTGCGTCGTGTTGTAGACGGATGCGCCGCCTCCACCGAGACTTTGCTCGCACACATGCTGCCTGATATCGCAGGCGCCACTGCCATGGTCGTGGGCTTGCTCGTGCTGCTTTTCGCTCTCGATTGGCGTTTGGGCGCGGCATGCCTTATCTCGGTCGTCGTTTCGCTTGGCGCCATGGCCACCATGATGGGCGGCAAGGGCGGCGAGTTTATGAAGGCCTACATGGGCGCGCTGGTCAAGATGAACAAGACCGGTACCGAATACGTACGCGGCATTCCCGTGGTCAAGGTGTTTCAGCAGACGGTCTATTCCTTTAAGGCGTTCCACGACGCGATCGCCGAATACGCCGACATGGCGCAAAACTATGCGGGCACGTTCTGCCGAGGTCCGCAGGTGCTCAACCTTACCGCGCTCAATGGCCTTGTGGCATTTCTCTTGCCCGTGGCATTGCTGTTGGCGCCGGGCGAGACGGACTTCGCGCACTTTATGGCCAACTTCACGTTTTACGCGATCTTTTCGGCCGTGGTGCCGACGGCCATGACCAAGCTCATGTTTGTGGGCGAGGCCTCTCAGATGAGTGCCGATTCGCTGGCGCGTATTCGAAGCGTCATGGAATCCAAGCAGCTCTCCGTGCCCGCCCAACCCAAGCACCCTGCCGGCGGCGACGTGCGATTTGAGGACGTGAGCTTTACGTACGAGGGTGCCGAAGCACCTGCTGTCAGTCATGTGAGTTTTAGCGTTTCTGCGGGTAGCACCCTCGCCCTGGTGGGTCCCTCGGGTGGCGGTAAGTCAACCTGCGCAAGCCTGATTCCGCGTTTTTGGGATGTTTCCTCGGGTCGAGTGCTCGTAGGCGGTGTGGATGTTCGCGATATGGATCCGCACGAGCTTATGGACCAGGTCGCCTTCGTGTTCCAGACCAACCAGCTGTTCCGACAAACACTTGCCGATAACGTGCGCGCCTCCAAGCCTACGGCCACCGACGACGAAGTGCGTGCGGCCCTCTCCGCAGCTCAGTGCGACGACATTGTGGCCAAGCTCCCGCAGGGCATCAATACCATGCTCGGTGCCGGCGGAGCATATCTTTCGGGCGGCGAGGTCCAGCGCGTGGCACTCGCCCGCGCAATTCTTAAGGATGCGCCTATCGTGGTGCTCGATGAGGCCACGGCGTTTGCCGATCCCGAGAACGAGGCGCTCATCCAGCGCGCCTTTAGCAAACTGGCGGCGGGCCGCACGGTCATTATGATTGCGCACCGACTCTCGACTGTAGTGGGCGCAGACCAAATCGTGGTGCTCAACCAGGGCAGCGTGCAGGAGTCGGGTACCCATGCCGAGTTGCTGTCCCAAGAGGGTCTGTATGCCAAGATGTGGGCCGAATACGAACAGGCCGCGAGCTGGAAGATCACTGCTGCGACCGCGGATGCCGCCGTCACGAAGGGAGGCGAGGCCTAAATGTTCGCCTCATTCCAAAAGAAGTATTTCCTATCCGATAAAGGCGTCGCCGGCGTAAAACGCGGCATTTTCTGGACCACGCTCACCAATCTCATTACCATGGCCGGCATGGGCTTTTTATTCCTGGTTATGGCCGGTTTTGTCGAGCATCTCGCCAACGGCGCCGACCTGCCGGATGCCCTGCCGATTGTGGGCGGCCTCCTGGTCTTTTTCGTACTGCTCTTTGCCTCTAACTGGCAGCAGTATTACTACACCTACTGCATCTTTTACGAGGAGTGCGGCAAGCAGCGTATGGAGATCGCCGAGCGCTTGCGCAAACTGCCGCTGTCGTTTTTTGGTCGTCGTGATCTGGCCGATTTAACCGAGACCATCATGGGTGACGTCCAGGCCATGGAGCACGCCTACAGCCACGTGCTGGGAGAGCTTTGGGGTGCCATCATCGCAAGCGCCATCGTGTTCGTGGCGTCGCTGTTCTTTTGCTGGCAGCTGGCGATCGCGGCGTTTTGGAGCGTTCCCGTGGCCTTTGCCGTGCTGTATCTAACACGCGGCCCCATGACTCCGGTGTTCGATCGCGTGCGTGCCGAGAAGGTCAAGGTTACCGAGGCGATTCAAGAGACGCTCGACTGCGTTCGCGAGATCCGCGCCACCAACCAGGAGGCCCATTATCTTGAGGGACTCAACGCCGTGATCGATGCCGAGGAGCGCGAGACCACCAAGGGCGAGCTCGCTAACGGGATTTTGGTCAACTCCGCCTTTGTCATCCTGCGTCTGGGCATTGCCACCACGCTGGTCACGGGTGCTGCGATGGTCGCCTCCGGGCAGGTCGACTTTTTGGTGATGTTTGCCTTCCTGCTTATGGTGAGCCGTATCTATGCGCCGTTTGACCAGGCGTTAATGTTAATGTCCGAGCTGTTCGTCGCCGAGTCGTCTGCCAAGCGCATGCGTTCCATCATGGAAGAGCCTGTGGCGCGGGGCAGCGAGAAATTTGAGCCCGCGGGCCACGATGTGGTGTTCGATCACGTGGCATTTGGCTATGGTGCGGGCGAGGACGGGCGCGCCGGCGAGAAAGTTCTTACCGATGTGAGCTTTACCGCCAAGGAAGGCGAAGTTACGGCGCTGGTCGGTCCTTCGGGTTCCGGTAAGTCTACGGTGAGCCGCCTGGCCGCACGCTTTTGGGATGCCACCGCGGGCAAGGTTACCGTGGGTAGCGTGGATGTTGCGAGCGTCGATCCCGAGGTACTCCTGCGCGACTACGCCATTGTGTTCCAAGACGTACTGCTCTTTGACGACACAGTGATGGGAAACATCCGCCTCGGGCGTCGTGACGCCACCGATGAGGAAGTCTTGGCTGCCGCACATGCCGCCAACTGCGATGAGTTCGTGAGTCGTATGCCGCAGGGCTACGACACCATGATCGGCGAGAACGGCTCCAAGCTCTCCGGCGGCGAGCGCCAGCGCATCTCCATCGCTCGTGCGCTGCTTAAGGACGCGCCCATCGTGCTGTTGGACGAGGCGACGGCAAGCTTGGATGTGGAGAACGAGACCGTGGTGCAGCAGGCGCTCTCCCGTCTGCTTGCAGGTAAGACGGTTATCGTTATTGCCCACCGTATGCGTACGGTGGAAAATGCCGACAAAATCGTTGTGCTCAAGGATGGAGTGGTTGCCGAACAGGGCACCCCGGCGCAGCTCAAGGCGGCAGGTGGAGAATTCGCCCGCATGGTAGCGCTGCAAAAGGAAGCGGCTGCCTGGCAGTTGTAAGAAGGGGCAAAGGGACAGTCCCTTTCTCACATTGACAATCGGTTACTCCGCATCGTTAATTTTCAAAAGGTTAGCCATGGCTGACCTAGATAGTTAGATAAAATTGAGATATTTCAAAAGCGTGCTCGAGCAAACTTGTTTACTCGGGTGCTGAAGCACCATGCCGCGTCCAATGCGGCAAAAGGGAGAAGCAACATGAAGAAGTCGACGTTCAATACCCTGCTTGTCGGTGGCGGTTTTCTGCTTGGCACGGCCGGCATCAAGCTGCTTACCAGCGCTCCGGTCAAGAATGCCTGCGTGCAGGGTATTGCGTGCGGTATGCGCATCAAGAACGGCTACCAGGACATGGTCGAGCAGGCCAAGGCTAATGTCGACGACATGGTTGCCGAGGCTGCTTACATCACCCAGAGCGAGGCCGCTGCTGACGAGGCAGCCGAGTAACGCTCCCAGGCACAAACTATGAGATTCTCGATTATTAGCGAGATCCCCGGCAGGACCCGTCTTCAATTGGCGGGTCCTGTGCCAGAGAGCGATCTC
>DBFWDM010000269.1:0-6069 GCA_048484635.1 Collinsella sp. | reverse complement strand
CGAGGATTTTCCTGTCGTAGGTGCCGCGTCGCGTCAGTTTGTTATCATATGAGAGTTTATGGACTTCCAGCACCGCCGTTTTCGGCGAGGGTGCTATAGCAAAAGGAGGATACCCAATGCTGTCTGTTGACGAGCAAATGCATATCATCACCTCGGGCGCAGCGCAGATCGTCCCCGAGGCCGACCTTCGCAAGAAGCTTGAGAAGGGCGAGCCCCTCAACATCAAGCTCGGCGTCGACCCCACTAGCCCCGATCTGCACCTGGGCCATGCCGTGCCGCTGCGCAAGATGCGCCAGTTCCAGGACCTGGGCCACAACGTCACCCTTATCATCGGCAACGGCACCGCGCTGATCGGCGACCCTTCGGGCAAGAATTCCACGCGTCCGCAGCTTTCGCAGGAGCAGATCGAGGCCAATGCCGAGACCTACGTGAGCCAGGCCATGAAGATCCTGGATCCCGAGAAGACCACCATTGTGCACAACGGTGACTGGATCTTGTCGATGGACCTGGCCGGCCTGCTGCAGGTGTGCTCCAAGTTCACCGTCGCCCGCATCCTTGAGCGCGACGACTTTACCAAGCGCTACCAGTCTCAGACGCCGATCGCCCTGCATGAGTTCCTGTATCCCGTGATGCAGGCTTTCGACTCCGTTCAGATCAAGGCCGACGTGGAGATGGGCGGCACCGACCAGCTCTTCAACCTGCTCGCTGGTCGCGAGCTCATGGAGAAGATGGGTATGGAGCCGCAGATCGCGCTTACCATGCCGCTGCTCGAGGGCACCGATGGCGTGCGCAAGATGTCCAAGTCCTACGGCAACTACATCGGCCTGACCGATGCTCCCAAGGATATGTTCGGCAAGACCATGTCCATTCCCGACGAGATGATCGGCAAGTACTATCGTCTGGCCAGCTCGCTCACCCCGGCCGAGGTCGACAAGATCGACGCCGCCTTGGCCGATGGTTCCGCCGATCCCTATGAGCTCAAGCGCGCACTGGGCCGCGACCTGTGCGACACCTACCACGGCGCCGGCGCCGGCGACGAGGCTCAGGCCGAGTTCGACCGCGTGTTCAAGGAGGGCCAGCTTGCCGACTTCCCCGAGAAGCACGTTGAGCTGACCGTCAACGACGAGGGCCAGATCTACCTCGCCGGTCTGCTCAAGGACCTGGGTCTTTCGGCGAGCGCCGGCCAGGCTCGTCGTGATATCGACGGCGGCGGCGTCAAGATCAACGGCAAGGCCGTGGCTTCCAAGAGCTATAACATCGATCCCAGCGCCCTCAAGCTGGGCGACACCCTCTCCGTAGGCAAGCGCAAGGGCTTCAAGTTGGTCTAACGAGCGAGTTGACCTCACAAGTGCAATAAGGCCGCAGCCGGGAATCCCGACTGCGGCCTTTTTTGGTTACGACGATCCCTTGGGGACGGAGGGGTCATTTGGCGGTGCCGTTAAGCGGAAGGGGTGTTAGCGGGACTTTCTTTTGGGCATACAATGGCTATTGGCTTGCTGCGGTGAAGGTCTGTCCGCCCCGCAGCGTTTTCTACGGTTAAAGGAGTATGTATGTCCGTTGAGGTCATGAGGTCTGTGATCGATGCTGCCGAGGGGCGCGTGCCCGTCGACACGCTGTTTACCAATGCGCAGATCGTCGACGTGTATGGCCAGCGTGTGGCGCCCGGCAGCGTTGCCGTCAAGGACGGTGTGATCGTCGGCGTGCTCTACGATGGTCGCGACGATGCTGCTGGCACCTACGAGGTAACTGAGGTCATCGACTGCCAGGGTCGCTATCTCGCTCCCGGTTTTATTGACGGGCATCTGCATATCGAGTCTTCGAACATCCGTCCCGCCGAGTATGCTCGCATGGCCGCGACGCGCGGTACCACCACCGCCATTGCCGACAGCCACGAGATTGCCAATGTTGCCGGTCTCGACGGCTTGCGCTTTATGATCGAGGACGGCCGCCGCGCACCCATCTCCATCAAGTATATGATGCCTTCGTGCGTGCCCGCGCTGCCCGACGAGCAGGCCGGTGCCGTTATTTCGGCTGCCGATATGCAGGCGTTTTTTGCCGAGCATCCGGGCGATGTTTTTGGTCTGGGCGAAATGATGAACTTGCCGGGCGTCTTTATGGCCGACCCCGAGACCTGTGCTCGCATCGATGCTGCCAACCAGACGCCGTCCAAGCAGGTTGACGGCCACGCGCCGCTCGTTGCCGGTAAGGACCTCAACGCCTATGCCGCAGCGGGCATTATCGCCGACCACGAGTCGACGATTCCCGAGGAGGCACTCGACAAGCTGTCTCGTGGCATGTACGTGATGCTCCGCGAGGGTACGTGCAGCCATGACTTGGCCAACCTGTCGCCGATGCTGCTGGAGAATCCCGCTCGCGCCCGCCGCTGCTGCTTTGCGACTGACGACCGTGCCCCTTCCGATGCGCTTGCGACCGGCATGATCGACAATGCCTGCCGCGTGGCGATTGAGGCCGGTATCGACCCCGTGGTCGCTATCTCCATGGCGTCCCTCTCCACGGCCGAGGCGTTTGGCCTGGATCACGGCTGCCGCGACCCGCACGAGCTGCGCGGTGCGATTGCCCCGGGCAAGCGTGCCGACCTGCTGGTACTCAATGACCTGACGTTTGCCACGGCTCCGCATCGCGTATATGCCGCCGGTGCTCTGGTGGCGCAGGACGGCACCTTTGTGGGCGAGATTGCACCCGAGATGGCCGAGGTTGCGGCCCTTGCCGATGAGCTGCGCGCTTCCGTTAAACTGCCGAAGCTATCGCTCGACGTGTTCGACTATGCCTTTAAGCCGGGCGAGGCCGTGATCGACGTGGTGCCGGGCAAGGCCATCACGGGTATGGCTCGCCTCGAGAGTGCCGAGGGCCTGCGCCGCATTATGCTGATCGAGCGCCACGGCCGCGGCGTGTCGCTGCAGGCCGAGGGCGCCGATGGCGACGGCCCCGCTGGCCTGGGCCTGGTCGGCAAGCATATCGGTCGCGGCTGGGTGCGCGGCTTTACCATCACGGGCGGTGCCATCGCCTCGACGATCGGCCACGACTCGCACAACGTGTGCGTGGTGGGCGACAGCGCGGCTGATATGATGGCTGCCGTCGAGGCCGTGGGCCAGGGCGGCCACGTGCTGGTGCGCAACGGCAAGGTCGTGGCGCGTATTCCGCTGGCGCTCGGTGGCCTTATGAGCGAAGGCACGGCCGAGGACGTTGCTGCGCAGCACGACGACTTTATGGTCAAGGCGCGCGCCATGGGTATTGAGCCGCCGCTCGACCCCATCATGGGCATCATCTTCCTGCCCCTGCCGGTCATCCCGACGCTCCGCATCCGCCCCGAGGGCATGTTCGACGTCACAACCTTCACCTACGCCGACTAGTCATCGGGGACGTTCTTAAACGACTAGTCATCGGGGACACTCTTTGGCGCGCTGCCTGACGCCGCGACCGTAGGACCTCTGGCATGTGTGAGCTATTTGCCAGGTCCTTGTAACGTTTACGCCCGCGGAGTCTTATTTGAGCTCCCTTTGGGTACGTTGGAATCGGATACGCGTTTGATTCCAACAAGCCCGAAGGGAGCTTTTCTATGTTTAAACTGATTGCATCCGATATGGACGGCACACTGCTTGACGAAAACGGCCAGGTGCCTCCCGAGACCTACGAACTGATTCTGGCGCTACACGAGCATGGCGTGCATTTCGCTGCATCGTCAGGTCGTCGCTACGATCGCCTGTGCGAGTTCTTTGCGCCCGTTCGCGACAAGATGGACTTTGTCGCCGCTAACGGCGCCCAAGTCTACGCCGACGGTAAGATGGTGGACCGTGAGGTGTATTCCCACCTGGCGATTCGAAGGCTCGCCCAAGCCGTCAGGACGTTTCCCAATCTGCATCTTGCGCTCTTTGACCGAACCAAGTCCTTCCTGCTCGATGACGAGTGCAAGTTCGTGCGTGAGGTCGATAAGGACCTTCCCAATGCCGAGCGCATTTGGGAGCTGCCCGATCCCAGCGTAAATATCATCAAGGCGAGTATCTTTTGCGATGACTGTGCCGTTATGGACAGTGCCTACGTACTGCAGCGCGAGCTTGGCCAGCTCTTTACCTTTGCGCCTTCTGGAAACGCATGGATCGATGCCATGCAGCCCGGTGTGTCGAAAGCCTCGGGAATCGAGCAGCTCATGGAGCACTATGGCGTCGAACGCGACGAGGTCATGGCGTTTGGCGACTCGATGAACGACTACGAGATCATTCGCTTTGTCGGCACGGGCTGCGCGATGGAAAATGCGCGCCCCGCGCTCAAGGCGGTGGCCGATCGCGTGGTGGGTTGTAACCGCGACCACGCCGTCCAGCAGGAGCTCCGTCGCGTGCTGGAGAGTCTCTCCTAATCCGGCAGATGGGGACGTTCCTTTTCTGCCGACAGTGGGGGACAATCCTTGCAGCTTTTTGCGAAGAGTGTCCCCAACGACTAGTCGTTTAAGAACGTCCCCAATGACTACCCAACGACTAAGCAAGGGCGGCCATGATGGTGCGGGCGACGCCGTCGTGGTCGTTGTCGTATTCGGTGATGGCGTCGGCGGCCTCGCGGTCTTCGGACTCGGCGTTGATCATGGCCATGCCGTGGCCCGCTGCCTGTAGCATGGGGATGTCGTTGATGTTGTCGCCGAACGCCCAGGCGTCGGCGAGACGCTCGCCCAGGTGCTCGCATAACCACGTGAGGGCCGTCCCCTTGGTGGCGCCCTCACCCATGACCTCGATATTCATGGCGTACGAACGCGTGACTTCAATGCCCTCGAGCGTGTCGAGCTCCGCCGCGATGGCGTCGCGATCGGCCGGGTTGTGCCAGTACATGGCGATGCGTTCGAGTGTCTCGACCTCGTTGATCTTGCTGTCGATATCCATGTCGATCGGTGTTCGTGTGCGCTTGAGCGAAGCCGCGATGTGGGGGTCGCCACCGCAGAACTCATCCAGGCGCGTGTAGAGCGAGCGGGGGAGGAAGCACTGCCCGTCCGCGAAGATATCGAAGGTCACATCGTGGCCGGCGGCGATGCGGCGGATGCGATGGGCAATGCCGCAATCGAGCGGTCGGCTCAAGATGCACGTGGCGCGCGAGGCATCGGTGGGCACATCGTCGTCGAGCTGCCAGACGCTGGCGCCATTGGCGCAGACGGCATAGTGCACGGCGGGATGGGCGAGGATGGGCTCAAAAATGCCCGACAGCGGACGTCCCGTGCAGGGCACAAATTCAATCCCGCGTCGAGCGAGCTCGTCGAGCATCGCCCAGGTGGCATCGCTCATCTGCTTATCGCTCGTCAACAGCGTTCCATCCATATCGGAAAACACAATCATTTGATGCAGCCCTTTCTGCTGGCATAAAAAGCGTGGCCGAGGGCGGTGATGCCCTGGCCACGCTCGGGTTCTATAACGGTCCGCGTCCTAGCGGTCGGCGAGCGGCTTGTATTCCAGCGGCTCGATCACCGGACGGTATGCCGGGCGGATGATGCGATGCGCGCAGAAGAGCTCTTCCATGCGGTGTGCCGACCAGCCGGCCATGCGGGCGACGGCGAAAAGCGGCGTAAAAAGCGTCTCGGGCACGCCGAGCATCTTGTAGATAAAGCCTGTGTACAGGTCGATGTTGGCGCAGATAGGCTTGGTCATGCCGTGGTCGCGCATCACCTGCGGTGCCAGGCGCTCGATGCGCTCGATGAGTGCGAACTCTTCGCCCAAGTCCTTCTTGGCTGCCAGCGAGCGCGCGTAACGGCGGCAGACCTCGGCGCGCGGGTCGCTGAGCGTATAGACGGCGTGGCCCATGCCGTAGATGAGGCCCGTGCCGTCGAAGGCCTGCTTGTCGAGGATCTTGCCCAGGTAGGCCGCGACCTCGTCCTCGTCCTCCCAGTTGGAGACATGCGCGCGGATGTCCTCGTGCATAGACACGACCTTGGCATTGGCGCCGCCGTGGCGCGGGCCCTTGAGCGAGCCGATAGCCGCGGCGTAGGCGGAATACGGGTCGGTGGCCGAAGACGACAGCACGCGGCAAGCGAAGGTGGAGTTGTTGCCGCCGCCGTGCTCGGCATGCAGCATGAGC
>DBFWDM010000268.1:0-4541 GCA_048484635.1 Collinsella sp. | reverse complement strand
AACACGGCCAGGACGATCAGGAGCACGATCGTGGAGACGATCAGCCAAAACGAGTACTGCGTGATGCCGCAGCTCAGATCGCCCACGACAGGGGTGGAGCTGAACTCGCTGACCAGATGATTAATCTCATCAGGCAGCTTTTCAAAAATTTCCACGACTTACCTTTCGACCTCATGAGGATCTCGCAGCGCCTTGGCGACGCGAACCGCGCAGGCGGCCATAAAGGCCACGAAGCCGATCGCCTCGCCCAGGAGGAACATGCGAAATGCCTCTCCGAACAACACAAACACAACCAAGGTAAAGACAAGCAACGCGATTGCCGAGACCGCGAGACTCACCATACCCTTGAGCATGTCCGCATTCTGCTTATCGTCAAGAACCGGCTTGAGCGTAAAGACAAAGGGAAGGAAGGCAATCGCGCCCGCGATGGCACCTGCAACGATAGCGAGCAGATCGGCTATCTGAAACACTGGCGTCCTCACTTTCCTTTTTTATCGCCTCACAGGACAGTTCCCGCCAAACATTGGTGACTATTGTACGAGCCAATCGCTAAAGTACAACCGAAAAAGCATCGGTTAATACGCACCTGTTCGTTTTCTTAAGACCTTCTTTATGCCGCAGGTACGCTAATACGTTTTTCTCGAACCCTGCAGGGCAAAACGTCCGTTAACAGGAGTGCGCGCGGTCGTCTTTTGCTCGCCCGCGCGCACCATTTCTTCGTATTTTCGACGTTAGCCGGTATGGCCCAGAGATTACAGCGTGCCGTAGATGCGGTCGCCGGCGTCGCCCAGGCCGGGAACGATGTAGGCAGCTTCGTTGAGATGGTCGTCAATGGCGCAGGTATAGATATGCACATCGGGGTCCTTCTCAGTCAGCGACTTGAGGCCCTCGGGGGCCGCGACGATGCACAGCATGCGGATGTCCTTGACACCGCGCTCGCGCAGGTAGCTGATGGCCATCTCGGCCGAACCGCCCGTGGCGAGCATGGGGTCGACGACCAGGCAGATGCGCTGGTCGATATCCTTGGGCATCTTGCAGTAATACTCATGCGGCTCGTGGGTAACCTCGTCGCGCTCCATACCGATGTGGCCCACGCGAGCGGAGGGTACCAAGTCGAGGATGCCATCGACCATGCCAAGGCCCGCACGCAGAATGGGAACGATGGCGAGCTTTTTGCCGGCGAGCTGCTTAAACGTTGCGGTGGTGATGGGGGTCTCGACTTCGACGTCTTCCATGGGCAGGTCGCGCATGGCCTCGTAGCCGTCAAAAAGTGCGAGTTCGCGCACGAGCTGGCGGAACTGGTTGGTGCCGGTGTTTTTGTCGCGCAGAATCGACAGCTTATGCTGGACGAGCGGGTGATCGACAAGGGTCACACGGGACGTATCGTAGGTGACGGTCATGGGTTGATTGCCCCTTTCGTTGCGGCCGGAAGATGGCCTTGCTGACAAGGCGCATGGCGATGTTGTTGCCGCGCGCCGTGCATAAGTTTAACGGTTTGTTGTATCGAGCAGCTCGTCGCAACCCTACTGAGCGGTGTTGAGCGAACGCTTGACGGCATCACGCCAACCAGCGAGATTGCTCTCACGGCGCTCGGCGGACATATGGGGAAGGAAGGTCTTAACGATCTGAGCGTTTTGCTCCAGCTCCTCCAGGTCCTCCCAATAGCCGACGGCAAGGCCTGCCAAGTACGCGGCACCGATCGCCGTGGTCTCCACCGTCTCGCACTGCAACACGGGGATATCCAGCAGATCGGCCTGGAATTGCATGATGAACTCGTTGCGCGAGGCACCGCCATCGACGGACAGGCGCTCAATCGAAAGTCCCACGTCCTGCTCCATGGCGCGCAGCACGTCGTAGCTCTGATATGCCATGGATTCGCAGGCGGCACGTACGATGGTCGCACGGCTCGAGGCGCCGGTCAGACCGCACACGATACCGCGGGCATGCGGGTCCCACCAGGGAGCGCCCAGGCCTGCGAAGGCGGGGACGAAGTAGCAGCCCTCGTTGTCGTTAATCGAAGTGGCGAGTTGCGCGGACTCGCTCACGCTCGAGATGATGCCCATGTTGTTGCGCAGCCAGTTCATGGTTGAGCCGGCGGCAAAGATAGAGCCCTCGAGCGCATAGCTGATCTTGCCGTCCGCGGCGATACCGATCGTGGAGACCAGACCGTTCTTGGATTCGACGATCTCGTCGCCGGTGTTCATGAGCATAAAGCAACCCGTGCCATAGGTGTTTTTGGTCTGGCCGGGATGGAAGCAGCAGTGGCCGAACAGCGACGCCTGCTGGTCGCCCGCCACGCCCATGATGGGTGGCATGTTGGTCATGATGTCGCTCGCGACGCGGCCGTAGTCGCCCGAGCTCCAACGAACCTCGGGCATCATGGAACGCGGGACGTCGAAAAGTGCCAGCAGATCGTCGTCCCAATCGAGCGTATGGATATTAAAGAGCGCGGTGCGGCTGGCATTGGTGTAGTCGGTGGCAAAGACCTGACCGCCGGTGAGGTTGTAGATGAGCCAGGTGTCGATGGTGCCGAACATGAGGTCGCCCGCCGCCGCGCTCTCACGCGCACCATCGACGTTGTCGAGGATCCACTGCACCTTGGAGGCCGAGAAATACGGATCGAGTGTGAGTCCCGTGCGGGAGCGCACCAGTTCTTCTGCGCCCTGCTCGACCAGCTCGTCGATCAGAGGTGCGGTGCGACGGCATTGCCACACGATGGCGTTATAGATGGGTTGGCCGCTTATGCGGTCCCACACCACCGTGGTCTCGCGCTGGTTGGAGATACCGATGGCGGCAATGCGGTCAGAATGGATGCCGCTCTTAAACTGGACCTCCATCATCACGCCGATCTGGCTGGCAAGCACCTCCGTGGGATCCTGCTCCACCCAGCCGGGGCGCGGGAAGCTGGTTTTGACGCTACGACGCGCCTGGGCGACGATGCAGCCGTACTCGTCGACGATGGTCGCGAGTACCGAGGTGGTGCCGCAGTCGAGCGCCATGATGTAGGAACTGCCAAAGCTAAACGAGGCGTCTTCCATGCCCAGGCTACCTAGATTCAACGACATCGCTTACACCTTTCTATTGCATCGGGTCGGACAGGACCCGTTCGATCTCTGATGCGGGAAGCGCGCCTTGGCGCAGGATCTGGAGCTCGCCGTGCTGAAACGACACGATGGTTGAGGCGTCGCGACACGGGGTCTCACCGGCGTCGACGGCCACATCGACCCCCTCCAGGATGCGCTCCTCCACCGTGGCAAAACTTGCCGGCGCGGGCGCGCCATGCGTGTTGGCGCTGGTGCAGGCAAGAGGGCTGCCGCAGGCGCGGATGAGCGCCTGCACCACGGGCGAGGCCGAAGCGCGAAGTGCCACCGTGTCGTCGGCGGCGCGCATAAAGGTCGGCACGCAGGGGGCCGCCTTGACCACGATAGTCAGGGCGCCCGGCCAGCATCGTCGGGCGAGCACGCGGGCCTCGTTAGGGATATCCACACCATAGCGATCGAGTGCCTCGGCATCATCGACCAGCCAGGCAACCGTTTGGGTGAGCTCGCGCTGCTTGAGGGTAAAGATGCGACGATAGCCGGTACCGAGTGCGGGGACCGCGGCGCCGTTAACGGTGGCCTGCGGATCGCGCGGCCACGGCAGAGGTTCACTTGTATCTTGTGGAACGGCATCCGAGAAGGCGTTGACCGCCACGGCGACACCGTAGACCGTCTCGGTTGGAATAAGCGCCAGGCCGCCGCGACCGAGTAGCTCGGCCGTGCGCTCGACTGCAAGCCGATGCGGCTCGCGCGCTCCCTCGTATACCCGATAGACCGTCTGCATGTGTATGCCAGCCCCTTACGCTCTGGTGCAAGTTTGTTTACTGTTGGGCATTCTCGCACGAAACGTTCAACCTATTTGCCCAGAGCGCATGTTGGTTTGGTGAGCGGCTCTAGTAGTCGGTGAAAGTGAGGGGGTTAATTGAAGATTTTTAGCGCGCAAGCGTAACGGTACGATCGGGAAACTCGATGCTTGCAACCAGTTTTCCGCCGAGGCTCTCTGCGTACCTGCTCAGCGTGTCAAGCCTCATCGAACCCAGCTCGCCGCGCTCGAGCTCGGATACACGTTTTTGAGAAACGCCCATCGACTGGGCGACCGACGCCTGTGTTAGATCTTTTAGCCTGCGAATCTGAGCAAGCTTATAGGCTTCGATACGATCGCGAGTCCTCTCCTGCTCGGCGGTAATGGAGTCGCGTGTTATCCCGCGAGATTCCATATACTCATGCAGTTCCATCTCGATCGAGCCTCCTTACGTGGCGACGGTATATTTGCTCGGCCTTTGGAATGTTGATCGCATACCAGCCGTTCCATTTTGCCCTTGACGATCCCGCTCGCGACTTATCACCCGCCAATAGCAATACCGCCTGGCGCTTGGGGTCAAAGGCGAAGAGGATGCGGATCACCTGCCCACCACATGAAGTCACTCTCAGCTCCTTTAAATGATGAAGCTTCGAGCCCTTGACACGGTCAACCAGTGGACGACCAAGGCTGGGACCTTCCTT
>DBFWDM010000267.1:0-20483 GCA_048484635.1 Collinsella sp. | reverse complement strand
CAGCACGCTGGCGATCGCTTTGGCAGCCCTATCACGCGCCGTCCAGACGCAGCAGCTCTAAGCGATGGAGCAGATTCGCCGCCGGTTAGTATACCCGTGCTTCGCATGCCCCCACGTAAACCACAGATGACGAGGCGGACGAGGTGGGCCCGGCTGATTGTCTCAATCTGTAACATCTACAGGGCGAATCTTCCTCTACGTGTTACAGATCGAGACAAACGGTCGACACGGTTCACAAGCGTCTCAATCTGTAACAATTACCGAGTAAAATCGGTCCTAATTGTTATAGATCAAGACAGAGGGGGATTTCCGTCCAGTCCAAACCAAATCTCTCGGTCTTCCTGCAATTTCGAACATGTGGCCTATAATGTTGCTTTGGTTACGCTATATATTGCGCAGCCATTTAATACGTCGCCCACCGGGGGCCATTAATTCCTATCGCCATATTGGCTAGGAAGCAATCAAAGGAGGTATCCGTGGCAGCAGAGACGCCTTGCTCGGTCCTCTATAACGATATTCGCTCGTTCGGCGGTCTTAAACATCTCGAGATCGCCCGAATGCTCATCAATGGAAACTCTTATCTCGGCAGTACCCTGCTCGAGAAATGCTCTTCCAACCGCTCGTATCTCACCCGTTACATCGTCCATCGCAAGCCTGACCAGTGCGCGCCCTCCATCTACAGCGACTTTACCGTCACCACGCTCAACCTTTCCTCGGCAATCTGCAGCAAGCTCGGCGGCGGCGAGTCCGCCTATCGGGCAATCGCCGAGCACTATCGCGGTCCGGCCGCCAACGAAATGATGTCGGCTCTCACCAGCTACAAGCTGGACAGCCGCCTATATGCAAATGCCCTCAATCGCATCGACAACTTTGACGGCAATGCCGTGCGCGAGAAAAGCACGCTTTACCTTATGCTCTTTGTGGCAACGGGGGCGCTCGCCGATCCCGTTCAGGGCGTGGCCACCGTCGAGCGCTTTTGCGACAGCAAGACGGGCGGGCACTTTGGCACCACCGAAACTACCGTCGGACGTGGCTTTATGGGCAGCCTGGAGCAGCCGCGCACCGTTGCCCCCAACCTCGGTCTGCTCAGGACACATGCCGACAACTGCGTCGACATGCAAATCCATCCCCTCACACGCGATCCGCGCGGCACCGTGATTGGCTCTTTGCCCAAAACCTCGCCCAGCATCACCGATGTGGGCGCCGACGCATCGCGCGAGCATCTTCGCATTTGGCTTGAGGGTGAGCACTGGTACGCCCAGGGCCTTGGATCGACCAACGGCACGGTGCTCGAATCGGGTGCAGGCGACGGCGATACCGTAATCGAGCCGCCCCGCGACCAACGAGAGCCCGGCAAAGTCTATCCCCCCGTGGAAATCGCCAACAGCGACAGGCTTCATTTGGGTCTCTATACAACGTTTCTCGTTATTGTGGACTAGCGCGTAGAGACGTGGGGAAACAGGTGTCACTCGTCTTATATCATTTACGTTGCACACTGCACTATAAATAGCAATACGAGTCAGCTTATCGGCGAACACGTCTATCATGGGCTTTAATCGACAATCGCGTTCTCGGCGTGAGCACGCGGCCCCACCAAATGAAGGAACGTCTTGGATACCACCAACACCGCCCCTGGCGACAAACTCATCCGTCTCGACACGTTCGACACCGCCGTGGCGGTCGACCCCAGCGCCGAGGACGACGCCAAGCGACGGTTTATGACGCTTATTCTTCAGACTGCATACCGCGACGGCGGCAATATCGGACACGTGCTTCGCGCGACCAACACAAGCGGCGAGGTCTTTGCCGTCAAGCTGCTCAAGGACAACGCCATCCTTTCCGGCCAAGCCCCCGATCGCTCCGCCGAGCAAGCGGCTGCGCACCTGGCCAACACCGCCGCGCTGTTCGAGGAGTACCGTCATCTGTGCACCGTCTCGTACCTGCGCGGATTTCCGCGCGTCTATGGCTATGGATCGTGCGAGGACGACCCGCTCATCCTCATGGAGTGGGTCGAGGGCACCTCGCTCAAGCAGGCGCTGCCCTTGCTTCCGCACGATGCGTCGGGCGGGCTAACCACCCAGATGGTGGCCGCCGTTGGAAACGCCGTGCTTCGCGCACTCCTGATGACCCAGGGACTCGTTAATCCGGTCGTCCATCGCGACCTGTCGCCCGCTAATATCATGTTCCGTACCACCAGTCGAACGCTCGAGCAGCAGATCGTCGATTGCTCCTTTGACCCCTGCCTCATCGACATGGGCTCCGCGACCATGGCCCTCGGCGACGACACGATCACCCGGCGCGCCGACATCTGGCGCTTTGCCACACCCGCATACGCCGTGCCCGAGATGCTCACGCAGGATATCGAAGGCATCGCGGCCCTTCGCCGCTCGCCCGCCATCGACGTCTACGCACTATCGAGCATTCTGTACCAGCTCTACAGCGGTCGCAAGCCGTTCGACGTGGAGTCGACGGGCGCCGCGGCAACCGGCTCGTTCTACCTCATAAAGACCAAGACCAAGCCGGCACCGCTCGAGCCGCGATGCGAGGGCGACAAAGCGCTTGTCCAGATCATCATGAAAGGCATCTCAGTCGAGCAGTGCGATCGTCCCACCGAGCAGCAGATGCTCGAGGTGCTCTCGGCATACCTCACCGATGCCGAATCCAAGGGCCGCGAAGGCGCAGGAGACGAAGCCGCGATTGATATCGATTCTGGCACGCACCTTAAGGTCGACGTCGCCGGCGAGCGCGCGCGAGAGATCCTGGAGCAGGCCCGGCACGATGCCATGACCCGCCGCCGCTTTATTATCGGTGGCGTTGTCGCGGCCGTTGCGGGGCTCGGCGTTATCGGGGCGGCAACCCATGGCTTTGGCATCCCCGACTACCTGGACGGCATCCGCGGTTCGCTTGACGACTACACCTGGGATCAGCTGCAGGAGATTTCGCTCAAGATTAAGGCCGCCGAGACCCGTAGCGAGGCACGCGAGATTGCCAAGCGCTATCATCTGCTCGATGACAACGGGCATATCCCCTATCCGTGTACCAAGCGCGTGAGGCTCAGCAACGGACTGCACGTCGGCGCGCAGCTTGTGGGGATCCGCCACGATGAACTTCTGGACGGGACGGGCAAGGCCGGACTGACGTTTATGTTCGATGCCGGCATTGCCGAACGCGATGCCGCGGCCCAACCGTTGAGCACCGGCTGGGCAGATTGCGAGCTGCGGGAATGGCTCGACAACGACGGCCTTAAGCTGCTGCCCAACGAGCTACGCGCACTCATTAAATCTGTCAAAAAGGTCTCGAATAACGTTGGTGCCGCCAGAAGCGCATCGTGTCTGAGCGAGTTGCCCGCAACCCTTTGGCTGCCCGCCATGGTCGAGCTGTGCGGAGTGCAGCCGCCCGAGTCATTTGCCGAGGGCTTTCACTACCTGGCCGACATCTACAACGGCGAAGGCAAGGAGTACCAACTCTTCCGCGAGCTCAAGGTAAGTCCGTATACCACGAACGATATGTTGGTTCGCCAGTGGAAGGGCAAGGACGCCTGTTGGTGGGAACGCACGGTGAGCCCCGACACATCGGAGAGCGAAGGCACACTCTATATAAACCGCGTGGGGCACGATGGCGACGTCTTTACGTACGCCACGCCTGCGGAAAAGCCAAACAAGCGAACCTGCGTGATTCCCGGATTCTGCATCTAGGGAGCGGGCGTCTTGCCGTGACGGGACCCCACCCCGGCAATTGTCTTGATCTATAACACTAGCTCGGCAGATACAGGTCTAGATGTTACAGAACGAGACAAACCCCCAACCCCGCGAGACAACATCTCAATCTGTAACAGTAAGGGGTCAAAAACCTCTCTAGATGTTACAGATCAAGACATTTGAGTTGACCGCGGACGGTCCGTCTCGATCTGCAACAGTTAGAGGTTATATTTCCCGCTAGATGTTACAGATTGAGACATTGAGTTTCCTGCCAACTGTTTGTCTTGATCTGTAACAAATACTCAGTAAAACGGGGTCTAGTTGTTACAGATCGAGACGTTAGTTTTCGGCTGAAATGTTTGTCTAAATCTGTAACAGCTATGGTTCAAAAACCGGTCCAGATGTTACAGATTGAGATGTTTGGCAGAGACGGCCACCGATTGAGCAGCCACCCTCATCTGTAATGAAAAGTCATACATTTTCATCTCCACTGGACACCCCCAGGGGGTATGGGTGTATAGTATCGGCAGGTTAACATTTCCAACACCACGCCACAGAAAGGAGAAGCCATGGCTCAAGATAAGTTCGACGTGGGAGGCATGACATGCGCCGCCTGCCAGGCGCACGTGGACCGCGCCGTGAGCAAACTCGACGGCGTCCAAAGCGTCGCGGTCAACCTGCTCGCCGGGTCCATGATGGTCGACTACGACCCCGCGCAGGTCACCCCCGACGATATCTGCACCGCCGTCGACCGCGCGGGCTACTCGGCCTCGCCCGTCGATGCGGGCACCAGTGCCGCCGGCTCAAACGGCAGCGCGCAAGCCAGGTCCGGCGCCGCCCACATGGAGTCGCCCACCAAAAAATTGGAGGCCGCCGCCTCTGCCATGCGCACCCGCCTCATCATCTCGATCGTATTCCTCATCCCACTGTTCTACATAGGCATGGGGCACATGCTCGGCTGGCCGCTGCCCGGCATTTTCACCGACCATACCCACAGCATGACGCTCGCCCTCACCGAGCTCGTCCTGCTCATCCCCATCGTCTATGTCAACGACGCGTACTTTATAAACGGGTTTAAATCGCTCGCACACGGCGCGCCCACAATGGACGCCCTTATTGCCGTGGGCGCCACCGCCTCCATCGCCTGGTCGCTCTACGCCATGTTCATCATGGCCGACCAGCTAGCCGCGGGTCAGGTCCACGAGGCCATGATGACGGGCATGGACAACCTGTATTTTGAGAGCGCCGGCACAATCCTGTCGCTCGTCACCGTGGGCAAATACCTCGAGACGCGCAGCAAGTCCAAGACCGGCGGCGCCATCGAGGCGCTCATCGACCTGGCGCCCAAGACCGCGACCGTCGTTGCCGACGACGGCAGCGAAACCACCGTCGACGTCGACAGCATCCTTCCCGGCCAGGTCCTGCGCGTGCGCCCCGGCGAGTCCATCCCCGTCGATGGCGTGGTGCTCGAAGGCAGCTCGGCCGTGGACGAGAGTGCGCTCACCGGCGAGTCCATCCCCGTGGAAAAGACCGCCGGCGACACCGTCAACGCCGCCACCGTCAACCGCACCGGATCGTTTACCTTCCGCGCCACGCGTGTGGGTGCCGACACGTCGCTCGCCAAGATTATCCAGCTCGTCGAGGACGCCAACGCCACCAAGGCGCCCATCGCCCGCATGGTCGACAAGGTCGCCGGCGTGTTCGTGCCCGTGGTGTTTGTAATCTCTGCCGTAACTTTTGTGGCGTGGATGGTGCTGACCGGAAGCGTCAACGAAGCGCTCACCTCCGCCGTCGCCGCACTGGTGATCAGCTGCCCGTGCGCGCTGGGCCTGGCCACGCCCGTCGCCATTATGGTCGGCACCGGCAAGGGCGCCGAGATGGGCATTCTGTTCAAGAGCGCCGAGGCGCTGGAGAACCTGCGCAGCGTGGGCACCGTGGTGCTCGATAAGACGGGCACCGTCACCCGCGGCAAGCCTGCCGTGACCGATATCGTGGTAGCCACGCGCGCTGACGGCTCGCCCGCCATGAGCGAAAAGGCGCTGCTCAAGTTGGCCGCCGCGTTGGAGCGCTCGAGCGAGCACCCGCTGGCCGAGGCGATTATAGCCGAGTGCGAGACACGCGGGATCGTCGCGCGCATGGTCGAGGACTTTACTGCCGTGCCCGGGCGAGGCGTTACGGCGCGCGAGGGGCAAAACGCCATTGCAGCCGGCAACGTACGCCTGATGGACGAGCTGGGCGTTACCGTGCCCGCGGGTCTTGCCGAACAATTTGCCGCCGAGGGCAAGACGCCGCTGTTCTTTGCCAAGAACGGCGAGCTTGCCGGCACCATCGCCGTGGCTGACGAGGTCAAGGAGACGAGCGCCGGGGCCATCGCCGCACTGCGCTCGCTTGGCGTCGACGTGCGCATGCTCACCGGCGACAACCGCGTGACGGCCGAGGCCATCGCCCGCCGCGTGGGACTGACCAGCAAGCAGGTCATCGCCGACGTGCTTCCCGCCGACAAGGAGCGCCACGTGCGCGAGCTGCAGGATGCGGGCAGTAAGGTCGCCATGGTGGGCGACGGCATCAACGACTCCCCCGCCCTGGCGCGCGCCGACGTGGGCCTTGCCATTGGCACCGGCGCCGACATCGCCAAAGAAGGGGCAGATGTGGTTCTCATGCGCAGCGACCTCATGGATGTTGCGCGGGCCATCGAGCTTTCGCGCGCCACGATCCGCAACATCAAGCAGGACCTGTTCTGGGCGCTGTTCTACAACGGCATCGGCATTCCGCTGGCGGCGGGCGTGTTCTTCCCGCTCACCGGATGGCAGCTCTCGCCGATGTTTGGCGCTGCGGCCATGAGCCTGTCGAGCGTATGTGTCGTAAGCAACGCTCTGCGCCTAAAATCCTTTAAGCCCAAAGTGGCAAAATAGGATCACCATTAAGTCCATTTAGAACGGGTTTTCCAGGTGCCCGAGATTGACCTGAAAGAGGAGCGACGCGTACTTTGGTACGCGAGCGACGGCTTGAAGGTCAAGGTCGGGTGCCTGGGAAAGCCGACACAACAGAGAGGAATACCCATGCGTTTCACAATTAAGACTTCCGGCCTTATGTGCTGCCACTGCGACGCCACCGTCGAGACGGCGTTGCTCAACGTGGCCGGCGTGACCGACGCCGACGCCGATCACGAGACTCAGACCGTACAGGTGGAGTGCGCCGACACCGTGACCGCTGAGCAGCTCGCTGCCGCCGTCGAGGGCGCCGGCGAGAAGTTCCACGCCCTGTCCGTGACCGCCGCGTAGCAGCTACCAGAAGCATTCGACCCCATCGACCAGAAACGAGGACCCGCCATGATGGCAGACCACAAATCGGTGACCCGCATGCTCAAGACGGCACGCGGCCAGATCGACGGCATCTTGCGGATGGTCGATGAGGACCGCTATTGCGTCGATATTTCCACACAGCTCATGGCTACACAGGCGCTCCTCGCGCGCATTAACGCCGACGTGCTCAAGGCGCATATCGAGGGCTGCGTGACTTCGGCAATCGAATCGGGCGACGAAGACCTCAAAGCCGCCAAGCTCGCCGAGATCGAACGCGTCGTCGACAAGCTCGCCAAGTAATTGGTGCAAACGTACCTGTCCCCCTTGCACCAAAAGGGGTATAAAGGCGTGCAGCATATCGAACGAAAGGCAATTTGCATGAATGACTTTATGAAGGGCCGCAATGGCGCTGACGAACTCACCATCGTGATGGGCTTCGCAGGCATTATCATCGCCATGATCGGTTCGATGGCTCGTATCCAGTGGCTCAGCTGGATCGCCATCGCCGTAATCGTGATTGGCGTGCTGCGCGGCCTGTCCAAAAATATCGATGCACGTCGCAAGGAGAACGAGGCCTTTGTCGCCGCGACCGCGAACGTCCCTGGCTTGGGCAAGTTCGTCGCTAGCTTGGGCGGCGGCGCTGCTGCGGCTAGCACCTCACGCGCAGCCGGCACCAGTAAGGAAGACTTTGAGCGTGCCAAGCGCACGGCCAAGAAGATGTGGAAGGGTCGCAAAACCACGGCATACCTCAAGTGCCCCAACTGCGGCCAGATGCTCTCCGTCCCCAAGGGCAAAGGCAAGATCCGCGTCACCTGCCCCAAGTGCCACGCCAAGATGGAGACGCGCTCCTAGCCGCCATACCATGGGACAAAATAAAAGCCGAGGCCTCGTGTTGAGACCTCGGCTTTTTCTAATTATGACAAAAGGATTGCCCCCTTGTCGCATCGCCATATCGCGCGCTTACGCCACGCCGTCGCGGGCAAGCTCCTCGGCCAACGCCTCGGCAGGCATGGCCATAATCGTGTCGAGCTCGGCGTCCACCTCGGGAATACGCTTCACCTTGAGTTTGCGCACCAGATCACCACGGCACATCACGTGCATCGGCTCACGCAGTGCGCACAGGTCATCGAGCGGATTCTTGCGCGTCACCAGGATATCGGCGGCCTTGCCGCACTCGATCGTGCCAGTATCGCCGCCCAGCCCCAGCAGCTCGGCATTAACCTGCGTGGCTGTATGCAGTGCGAAGGCGTTGCTCACGCCGACATACTTGGCAAAATAGGCGACCTCGCGCCACATGTCATACTGCGTCACGAACGGGCAGCTTGAGTCCGTGCCAAGGCCCACCTTAACGCCAGCTTCCAGTGCGGCACGGGCGCTCTCGATGATGCCCGAGCACACGATGTCGCCGTTCTTCTTTTGCGTATCGGTAGAATGGGTCTTTTCCGGGTCGAGCAATACAAACGGCAGCGCCGGGCTGATAGTGCAGGTCACACTCGGAGCACGCCCCTCGAGCTGCGTGCCCGCGGCGCCACGGTACAGCTCCAAGATTTCGGGTGTCAACAGAGCGCCGTGCTCAATCGTGTCAACGCCGGCCTCAAGCGCGGCCTTCACGCCCTCGGTACTCTCGACATGGGCCATAACCGGAAGGCCCATATCGTGCGCCGCCTTGCATGCCGCCGCGGCAACCTCCACTGGCATACGCAGCACGCCCGGCTCGCCCACCTCGGTCGCATCGAACACGCCGCCCGTCACGAACAGCTTAATGACGTCGGCACCACGCGCATACAGGTCGCGCACCTGTTCGGCTGCCTCGGCGGGACTGTTGGCCACCTGGGCGAACAGTCCCGCACCATGGCCGCCCGGCACCGTGATGCCCGTTCCCGGCGCCACCAGGCGAGGACCCTGATACTTGCCGGCATCGATAGCATCGCGCACGGCCAGATCGGCAAACAGCGGGTCGCCCGCGCCGCGCACCGTGGTCACGCCGCTTGCTAGCTGCTGCTGGGCACTGCCCTTGAGGATGCGGCGGACGATGGTGCGGCCCACGGGATTATCGAGCTTCTTCATCAGCGCGCCCGCATCGCCGGCCGAGACAGGCTTGCCCGAGCCGCACAGGTGCACGTGCATATTGATGAGACCGGGCATGAGATACGCACCGCCCAGGTCGATAACCTCGGCACCCGCGGGCGCCTGCGCCACAGCACTCGGCCCCATCCATGTGATGACACCGCGCTCAACGGCCACGGCCATATCGGGTTGCGGCTCCATATGCTCCGAACCATCCAGAATGGTCGCATTGATAAACAACGTAGAACGATCGGCAGACGCCATATCGAGCTCCTCCCTCACGATTAACTTGAACATTTGTCCATTATCACCTAATGCAGCGACCTAAAGTCGAACATATCGATTAACGGAGGGACGAGAGGATGTGGGGGACGGAATACGTTGCAGTCCCACCCCAGCGAAACCAGGGAAATGTCTCAATCTGTAACAGGTACTGGGTTATTGGGCCCCCTGATGTTACAGATCGAGACAAAACCTCTCAGCGCCCATACCACTGACGTCTCCACTCCTCAGCCAAATCGGGCCGTCGCGGAATACCCGCTAACCTCATCTTCTCAACCAGCTTCCCCGGATTCTTGAGCTCATCAAACGTAAACCGAAGCACCTTGTGCCCGAGCATTGTCAGATGAGATTCCCGCTGACGCTCTGCCACGAATGGGTCTACCGACTCCCGGCCCCCGCCGCTCTGCAGGGTGTACTTCCCCTTTCCGTCGAGCTCGCCGATGACACACGTCCCGTCCTCGAGCTGCCAAAAATAGTCGACGCGAAATACCTGGCTCGGATCGAGCGGGTCGCGAAACTCAACCTGCAGCTCCGGAACTGGAAAGCCGTACGCAATAAAGAACGCTCGGAACCGAGACTCGCCGCCGTTTTCGGACAGCCCGTCCGCATACGACGCAATCACCTGTGCCCTGCGATACCCTCGCCTGCCCTCGCAATCGGCGCGGAGGCGCTCGCACAAATCCCAACGTGATACGCCTTTCGCCCGCAGTGCAGAATCGGCAATCGCCAACCCGTAGGAGAACGGCGCACGCAGTAAGCAATCCTCCACCGTGCGCCAAAACGACGTCACCCGCACGCCATCAACACGCTCGAGCGCGCCCGCCATCTGCGGACGCAACAACCTGCACCCGCTGCTCAACGTCACCGAACAACCCGTCTTAACAAGAAAGCGCGGCCCGAGCAGATCATTCGGCACCTCCAAACCCCACAAAAGCGCCGCGTCATAGCCCCAAAACGCCCAATCGGGATGAAATTCCGCAAGCCCTTTGATAGTCCTCAGCGCTCGCTCCGCCGACGTCAATGCATCCCAATCATGCTGAAAACAGAACAGGTACGGCTCGGGCTCCGCGATATCGTCGGTTCCAACATGGCGTCGCAGCCACATGAGCTCGGTATTGTCATGCGTTGCGAACAGCGCACCTTGCTTGGCCGTCTCCGTGAGCCGCGCGAGCATCCTGTTCCGCGCCAACGTGTTGCGAGTCGTATGTTTGTGTTTGAGAACGGTATTAGACACTTCCATCACCACCACGTCAGACAAATGGACCTTCGTCACCGTTACCTCCGCTGACAAATGTCTTGATCTGTAACAGAAAGACAGTCTTTGAGCCTCTAGTTGTTACAGAACAAGATCTTTCGGCACCGCGTCCAGCCTTTGTCTCAATCTGTAACAGCTAGGTCGACTTTTAGCCCGTAGATGTTACAGATTGAGACATTCCCCCAACCAGGTGCCAAACGTCTCGATCTGTAACAGTTAGACGTTCTCCAGCCCCCCAAACGTTACAGATTTAGACAAACCAGCGGCGCCCAAGCGTTCGTCTCAATCTGTAACAGGTAGACCGGTTTTTTGTCCCTAAACGTTACAGATTGAGACAAAGTCAGGGGCAGCAGAGCGACACCAGTAACATCCCCTACTCCCACTCCTGCTCGTAGATGTTGAGCGACTTTACGTACCGCCCCTGGGCGCCCATGATGTCGCGGACCAGACGCAAGAAGAAACTGATGCACGAGGTGTCAAAGCCATCCTGCAGGTCCTCCGGATGCACCGCACCCGGTCCATCGACCGCCGTGTCACTCAGGCGTGCGATGTCATACAGATAGAGTTGTCCCGCCGTCAGCCAGACATCGTCGACGCAGGCGAGGCGCACCGCAATCGCTCCGTCGCTCCAATGCTCCTTTTGCACGATATGCGGGTCGTAGACATCAAAGCGACAGTCGGTGCGCGTGTCCTTCAGCGCGACCATACCAGTCGCAGGATCCTTGTCCAAAATGCCAAAGCGCGAGAAATACTGCGTGTCGCGTACCTGCTCGAGCCGCTTGAGCGAGGCAGGCGAAAGCGATGTCGGCGGCTCTTCAACATACAGCTCGAGCAGCGTCTTGCCATGGCGATAGGGGCGCTCGAAGAGCAGCCAATCGGTAAATGCCATGTTGTAGGCCATGATTTCG
The DNA here is from genome assembly GCA_048484635.1 of Collinsella sp. Classification (GTDB taxonomy): domain Bacteria; phylum Actinomycetota; class Coriobacteriia; order Coriobacteriales; family Coriobacteriaceae; genus Collinsella. The sequence goes on along the minus strand of DBFWDM010000267.1, from coordinate 8,971 downwards.
TTTTGCGAAGGCTCGGTGCAATAGCTGAGCCACGGGTCGACAATGATCTCGAACTGTTCGCGCGCCGGCTCCAAAAACTGGAACTTCCGCAGCATCCAAAAATGGGCCATGTCGGCAATATCGTTGCCGACGGCTTCGGCTAGCTGCGCTCGGTCTAAAGCGTGGTCAGTCATGGCATCCTCCTCAAACTGATAGACCTCAATTTGAGCTTACGAGGAGGGTGGTCGGCCACGACCAGCGCGGGCAAAATAGGCCTCCGGCTGCAAACCAGATGCTGACCAAGCACTTGACGAAAAGCTTGACCGAAAATGCGCACCGCAACAAAACCGCAGGTAAACATAGACGGCAAACCCGTCCTTTTGAGCCAAGCGCCCCCGGCCATCACAGAAACAGCAGAGCGCCACAGCTCAAGAAGACGCCGAATGGACACTCGCGCGTCGACAAACGGGCAAATCGCTCACAAAGAGTGTCCCCAACGACTAGACAAAAAATGACTAGTCATTGGGGACGTTCTTAAATAACTACTTTACAGCTCCAGCGCATCGGCGACTTCGGCCGCGCAGGCCAGGGCATCGGCCATAGCGTTCACCACGAGCGAGCTGCCGTAGCGAGCATCACCCGCCACATACACCGGTGCGGCATCTGCGGCGACGCCGTCGACACGCGCCGCAAGATGCGAGCCCTCGGCGACCATCACAGGCAGCGGGCGGCCCGCCGTGGCAACAGGTACGCCGACAGCTTCGAACACGCTGCGCTCCGGACCCGTAAAGCCACAGGCGATGAGCACCAGCTGGGCCGGCACCTCGTGCTCGGAGCCCGCGATGCGTTCGGGCTTGCCGGCCGACCAATCCAGATCGACCACGCGCAGGCCCGCTGCCGCGCCCTTCTTGTCCAGCAGCACCTCGAGCGTATCCACGCCCCAGGCACGCATCTCGCCGCCCATGGCAGCGATAGCCTCCTGCTGACCGTAGTCGGTCTTCTTAACGTTGGGCCACTGCGGCCAAGGGTTGCTCGCCGCACGCTTATCGGGCGCGGCCGGCAAGAACTCAAACTGGCGCACACTGCGCGCACCCTGGCGCACCGCGGTGCCCACGCAGTCGTTGCCGGTATCGCCGCCGCCAATGACCACAACGTCCAGGCCACGCGCGTTCACCGCGGGCTCACCACCATCGAGCACCGAGACGGTCGAAGCCGTCAGGTAGTCCACGGCATACACCACGCCCGGGGCATCCACATTCGTAGCCGAAAGACCGCGGGGTGCACGAGCGCCGGCAGCCACCACAACGGCGTCAAAGCCATTGAGCTTGGCCGCTACCGCAGGGTTCGTAACGTCAGCGCCCAGCTCAAAGACAATACCCAGCTCGCGCATGAGCGCCACGCGGCGCTCGACCACAGACTTCTCGAGCTTCATGTTGGGAATGCCGTACATGAGCAGGCCGCCCGGGCGGTCGTCACGCTCAAACACCGTCACGCGCGCGCCGCGACGCGCAAGTTCCCATGCAGCCACCAGGCCAGCCGGGCCAGAGCCAATCACAGCGACCGTGGGCGCATCCTCCCCTGCCGGCTCAAAGCGACGCGGACCGCCATTTGCCCACTCATGGTCGCTGATCGCACGCTCGTTGTCATGAATCGTCGTGGGCTGGCCGTCGACCGAACCCAGGTTGCACGCGGCCTCGCACAGCGCCGGGCACACGCGGCTCGTAAACTCGGGCATGGGCGAGGTGAGCGACAGGCGCTCGGCAGCCTCGTCCCAGCGGCCGCGGTACACCAGCTCATTCCACTCGGGAATCAGGTTGTGCAGCGGGCAGCCACTCGGACGCGCCTTGCCAAAGCTCGCGCCCATCTGACAAAACGCCACGCCGCACATCATGCAGCGGCTCGCCTGGGCACGGCGCGCATCGTCATCGAGCTCCACGTACAGCGGATCAAAATCATGGCTGCGCTCCTCCACGGGGCGAAGCTCGTGGGTCACGCGATCGATATCAAGAAAAGCACCGGGCTTACCCATGGCACTTACGCCTCCTTCTTGGTCGAAGCAACAGAGCTGGCGGCGGCGGGCACAGCGCCAGCGACACCACCCGCCACATCAAAGCGAGCGACATCCGCGGCGCTCGCGCGACCGGTCACGATGTCAAACGCCAGCTCCTCGGCCTGCGCATGCGTCTTGCCGACGGCCTCGGCGGCGGCGACAATCGCCAGCACGCGCTCGTACTCGGTCGGAATGACCTTCACAAAGTGCTTGCTCATCGTCTCAAAGCTGTAGAGCAGCTTAATGCCGCGCGGACTCTGCGTCGCGTCCACGTGCTCCTGGATGAGCTCGCAAATCTGTGCCAGCTCGCCGGCTGTCGGAGCCTTGAGCTCCACGCTCTCGTGGTTCACGCGGGCATCGAGCGTGCCGTACTGGTCAAAGACGTAGGCCACGCCGCCTGTCATGCCGGCGGCAAAGTTCTGCCCGACCTCGCCCAGGATGAGCGCCAGACCGCCCGTCATGTACTCGCAGCCATGGTTGCCGCAGCCCTCGACCACCACCGTGGCACCGGAGTTGCGCACGGCGAAACGCTGGCCGGCAAGGCCGTTAATGAAGCCGCGACCGCTCGTAGCGCCAAAGAACGCAACGTTGCCCACGATGATGTTCTCGTCGAACTTGTAGGTCGCATGCGGGTTGGGGCGCACCGACACCTCGCCGCCCGAAAGGCCCTTGCCAAAGTAGTCGTTGGCGTCGCCGCACACGTTGAGCGTAATGCCGCGCGGCAGGAAGGCGCCAAAGCTCTGACCGGCCGAACCATCGCAATCGATGGTGATGGAGCCGGCGGGCAGGCCCTCGGGATGCGCCTTGGTCACCGCGTTGCCCAAGATGGTGCCCACGCAGCGGTTGACGTTGGCGATATCGGCGCGGAAGCGAATCGGACGCAGGTGCGCACGGGCTTCGGCCGTATAGGGCACAAACAACGTGGAGTCGAGCGTCTTTTCGAGCTCGCTGTCCGCAGCCATCTGGGGCAGGAAGTGACGGCCGTCGGCACCCGGGATGTGGGCGCCAAACTCACAGGTCGCGCTCGCCAGCACGGGCGACAGATCCAGCAGGTTAGCCTTGCGGTTGCCCGGGACCTCAATCTGGCGCAAGCACTCGGGATGGCCGACCATCTCGTCGACGGTGCGGAAGCCCAGGCTCGCCATGACCTCGCGCAGTTGCTCGGCAACAAAGAGCATAAAGTGCTCAACGTGCTCGGGCTTGCCGCGGAAGCCGCGACGCAGGCGGCAGTTTTGCGTAGCGATGCCGGCCGGGCAGGTGTCCTGCTGGCAGTCGCGCTGCATGAGGCAGCCCATCGAGATGAGCGGCATGGTCGCAAAGCCAAACTCCTCGGCGCCCAACAGGCAGGCGACGGCAACATCGGTGCCGTCCATGAGCTTGCCGTCGGCCTCGAGCACCACGCGCGAGCGCAGGCCGTTTTGCAGCAGCGTCTGCTGGGCCTCGGCAAGGCCAAGCTCCAGCGGCAGGCCCGCATGCCAGATGGAATCGCGCGCCGCGGCACCCGAGCCGCCGTTATGGCCGCTGATCAAGATCTTGTCGGCAGCGCCCTTGGCCACACCGGTGGCGATGGTGCCGACACCGGCCTCGCTGACCAGCTTGACCGACACGCGTGCGCCGGGGTTGGCGTTCTTAAGGTCAAAGATCAGCTCTGCCAGGTCCTCGATAGAGTAAATATCGTGGTGCGGCGGGGGCGAGATCAGGCCGATGCCGGGCGTGGACTGACGGACCTCGGCGATCCAGGGGTAGACCTTCTTGCCGGGCAGGTGGCCGCCCTCGCCGGGCTTGGCGCCCTGGGCCATCTTGATCTGAATCTCGAAGGCGCTGCACAGGTAGCGGCTCGTCACGCCAAAGCGCGCGCTTGCCACCTGCTTGATGGCGGAGTTCTTGGAGTCACCGTTAGCCAGCGGGGTCTCGCGGCGCGGATCCTCGCCGCCCTCGCCGGAGTTGGAACGGCCGTGCAGGCGGTTCATGGCGATGGCCATGCACTCGTGTGCCTCTTTGCTGATGGAGCCGTACGACATGGCGCCGGTGTTAAAGCGGCGGACGATGTTGAGCGCGGGCACCACCTCGTCGAGCGAAACCGGCGTGCGACCGTTGGCATTAAAGTCCAGCAGGTCACGCAGACGCACGGCACGGCCGGTGCGGTGCAGGCGGGCGCTGTACTCCTTAAAGGTGTCGTAGCTGTCCTCGCGGCAGGCGGTCTGCAGCAGGTAGACGGTCTGCGGGTCGATAAGGTGATCCTCGCCGCCGAGCGGGCGCCACTTGGTCAGACCCAGCGTGGGCAGCTGATCGGGAGCCGGGCTCTTGAGGATAGCGAGCGCGGCGTCGTAGCGCTCATTCTGCTCGCGCTCGACGTCCTCGATACCCATACCGCCCACACGGCTCACCGTACCGGCAAAGTACGCGTTGACGAACTCCGGCGTAAAGCCCACGGCCTCGAAGATCTGCGCCGAATGGTAGCTCTGCACCGTGGAGATGCCCATCTTTGACATGATGGAGACAATGCCGGCAGTCGCAGCCTTATTGTAGTTGGCGATGCCCTGCTCGGCCGTCACGTCCAGGTCGCCGCGTGCCGCCAGATCGCGGATGCACGCATGTGCGTTGTACGGATAGATGCCGCTCGCGGAGTAGCCCACCAGTGCCGCAAAGTCGTGCGGGGACACGGCGTCGCCGCACTCCACCACGATATCGGCAAAGGTGCGCACGCCAGCGCGGATCAGATGGTTGTGCACGCAGCCCACGGCAAGCAGCGACGGCACGGGCACCTCGCCCGCTTCGGCGCGATCGCTCAACACCACGATGTTCACGCCGTCGCGGACCGCAGCCTCAACGTCCTCTGCGAGCTGTTTGAGTGCAGCCTGCAGCGCGCCCTCGCCGGCATCGCGGCGGTAGACGGCACGGAAGCGACGGGTCTTAAAGCCCACGCGGTCGATGGCGCAGATACGCTCGAACTCCTCCTCGTTGAGCAGCGGACGCTCCAGACGCACCAGCTGGCAGGCCGTGCGGGAGTCCTCGAGCAGGTTGCCGTGGTTACCCAGGTAGAGCGTGGTCGAGGTGACCATATGCTCGCGCAGGGCATCGATCGGCGGATTCGTGACCTGGGCGAACAGCTGATAGAAGTAGTCGAAGAACGAACGCGTCTTTTTGGACAGGCAGGCCAGCGGCGTGTCGATGCCCATCGAGGCGAGCGGGGCCTTACCCTGCTGGGCCATGGGACGCACGACCTCGTCGACGTCATCCCAGTGGTAGCCGAGCTTGGCCATTCGCACGGCGGCGGACACCTCGGCGTCCTCGGCGGGCGCTGCCGCAACGGGCTCATCGAGCGCGTCAACGGTCAGCGTCTCCTCGGCAATCCAGTCGCGGTAGGGCTTTTCCTTGGCAAAGCGGGCACACAGCTCGTCGTTGTAGATGACGCGCCCGCGGGCAAAATCGACCTCGAGCATCTGGCCCGGTCCCAGACAGCCGCTCGTCAGGATGTTCTCGGGGCTCACCTCGATGGTGCCCACCTCGCTTGCCAGCATAAAGCGGCCGTCGCGCGTCACATAGTAGCGGGCGGGACGCAGGCCGTTGCGGTCGAGGGCAGCGCCCAGCGTGCGACCGTCGGTAAAGGCGATGGCGGCCGGACCATCCCACGGCTCCATAAGCATGGACTGGTAAGCGTCGTAGGCGCGACGCTCCTCACTCAGGCTGTCGTTGTGGTCCCACGGCTCGGGCAGCAACATGGACGCGGCACGCGTGAGCGGGCGACCGTTCATGACCAGGAACTCGAGCACGTTGTCCAGAATCGCGGAATCGGATCCCTCGCGGTTGATGATAGGCATCACGCGCTCAAGATCGTGCTGCAGCACGGGGCTGTACAGGTTGGGCTCGCGGGCGCGAATCCAGTTGACGTTGCCCTTGAGGGTGTTGATCTCGCCGTTATGGATGATAAAGCGGTTGGGGTGCGCGCGCTCCCAGCTGGGCGTGGTGTTGGTGGAGTAGCGCGAGTGGACGAGCGCCACGGCCGTCTTGACGGCGGCGTCGTTGAGGTCGATGAAGAAGCGGCGCATCTGCGTGGCGACGAGCATGCCCTTGTACACGATAGTGCGCGAGCTCATGGAGCAGACGTAGAAGATCTTGTCGCGCAGGGCAAACTCGGCATCGGCCTTCTTCTCGATAGTGCGACGGCACACGTACAGGCGACGCTCGAAGGCATCGCCGGCGGGCGTGTCGTCGGGGCGGCCCAGAAAGGCTTGCAGAATGGTGGGCATGCAGGCGCGTGCCGTCTCGCCCAAGTCGTGCGGGTCGACGGGCACCTCGCGCCAAAAGAGCAGCGGCACGCCGGCCTCGGCGCAGCCCTCCTCAAACACGCGACGGGCATCCTCTACGCCCTTGTCGTCCTGCGGGAAGAACAGCATGGCCACGCCATAGTCGCCCTCTGCCGGCAGAATCTGGCCGCACTTTTGAGCCTCTTTGCGGAAAAAGTGATGCGGAACCTGGAACAGGATACCGGCGCCGTCGCCGGTGTTCTTCTCGAGTCCCGTGCCGCCGCGGTGCTCCAAGTTGACCAGAATGGACAGCGCATCGTCCAGAATCTGGTGATGGCGCTCACCGTTGATATCGGCAAGCGCGCCGATGCCACATGCATCGTGGTCGAATTCGGGGCGATAAAGGCCCTGCTGCTGAGCGGAATCTGCCTGCATCGCGATCCTCCCCTAGATATTTAGACAGTCAGTTGAATAGGCATAGTAGGAGCATCGCCGGCCCGTTGTGTTTCCCACCCGTTTCGAAACAATCGCGTAACGCACACCGACCATCAACGTCTTGCTATCAAACGTGTACGTCAGCCCCCAAACATGTCGAAATTTGACATCTTTGGAGGCTGACGTACACGTTTTAGTGCAGGGACAGCCGGCACATATGCATCTGGCCCCTTTGAATCATTCTGGAAACAAGGGCCATGCGGACTTTTGCATGATGGGGCTCGACACAGCAGGCCTCAAGGGCGGCAACAAGACGCCCAAGCTCGGCCTGTAAGCTCACCGCTTCAAACATCTCAATCTGTAACAGGAAGAGCGGATTTTGGCGCCTAGATGTTACAGATTGAGATTTTCTGCGGAGCGGTTTTGGTTTGTCTCGATCTGTAACACCTAGGCCCAATTTCCATCCCTAGTTGTTACAGATCGAGACATTTCGGCAGCCCCCTTTCACCATCCCATTCAAATACAACAATTTTGTTAGTCTTGGTTAACTTTTTGACCTAAAACGGGTATCCTTTGCGGCGTCAAGCAAACGGCACGCACACCATGCCAGATCAAGGAGGCCCCTATGGCGCACCAAGCAGACCAGCAGACGATGCAGCTCGTCCTTATCCGTCACGGAGAATCCGAGTGGAACAAACTCAACCTGTTCACCGGCTGGACCGATGTTGAGCTCACCGACACGGGCCGCGAAGAAGCCGCAGCAGGCGGTCGAGCCCTCAAAGAAGCCGGTTTCGACTTTGACGTCTGCTACACTTCGCGCCTCAAGCGCGCGATCCACACCCTCAACATCGTGCTCGGCCAAATGAATCGCGAGTGGTTGCCCGTCATTAAATCCTGGAAGCTCAACGAGCGCCACTACGGCGCGTTGCAGGGTCTCAACAAGGCCGATGCCGCGGCAGAGCACGGCGACGAACAGGTGCTCATCTGGCGCCGTTCCTTCGATGTCTGCCCGCCGGCGCTCGAGCCGGGCGACAGTCGCGACCCCCACACCCAGGAGCAATACCGCGACGTCGCGCCCGATCAGCTGCCCTATACCGAGTGCCTCAAGGACACGATCGCCCGCGCCTGGCCTTATTATGAGGACGAGATTCGCCCCCAGATGCTCGCCGGCAAGCGCGTACTCATCGCCGCACACGGCAACTCCCTGCGCTCACTCGTCATGAAGCTCGAACACCTCACGTCCGAGGAGATCCTCAAGGTCAACATCCCCACCGGCGTGCCGCTCGTCTACACCTTCGACACCGATTTCAACGTCCTCGACAAGCGCTACATCGGCGACCCGGCGACCATCGCCGCCAAGATCGACGCCGTGACCAATCAGGGCAAAGCACACAAGTAGCCCCAACCCAAAACCGACGCGTGGCGCCGCACGGCCCAGATGCGACGTCACGCCGCCCATACACAGGAGCGCACCATGCTCAACCATCTCAAACAACACTTTGGCTCCCGACGCACCGGTGGTCACGGAGGCCTAGACATTGCGCGGCATATCGGCCCCGGGCTGCTCGTGACCGTCGGCTTTATCGACCCGGGCAACTGGGCCTCCAATATGGCCGCGGGCTCGCAGTTTGGCTACGCGCTGCTGTGGATCGTCACGCTGTCCACGATTATGCTCATTGTGCTGCAGCACAACGCGGCGCACCTGGGTATCGCCACGGGCGCCTGCCTTGCCGAGGCCACGACACGTTACCTCCCCCGCTTCGTTGGACGCACGGTACTCGCCAGTGCCTATCTCGCGACTGTCGCCACCGCCATGGCCGAAGTCCTGGGTGGCGCGATTGCCCTTCAAATGCTCTTTGGGCTGCCCGTGCGCGCGGGCTGCGTCATCGTGGCGGCAGTATCGATGGCGATGCTCATGACGAACTCCTACAAGCATGCCGAACGCTGGATCATCGCCTTCGTCGGCGTGGTAGGACTCTCGTTTTTGGCCGAGCTTGCACTAGTCAAGGTCGACTGGCCGCAAGCCGCCGCAAGCTGGATCACGCCTAGTATGCCCACTGGCTCTGCCGCGATTATCGTGAGCGTCCTGGGTGCGGTCGTAATGCCCCACAACCTTTTTCTGCACTCCGAGGTCATCCAATCCATGCACTTCGAAGGCCAAGGCGAGCAGGTTATCGAAGAACGTCTGCGCTACGAGCTCTTCGACACGCTCTTTTCGATGGGCGTGGGCTGGGCAATCAACTCGGCCATGGTCATCCTG
>DBFWDM010000266.1:0-2266 GCA_048484635.1 Collinsella sp. | reverse complement strand
CGTCATGGGCTCGATATCGAAAACCTTGAGCGCCTCGCCGATCTTCTCATCCACATGCGCACGCAGAGCATCGGTTACCGTCGTCTTGCGTCCAGAAACCTTGATATCCATACGTGGCTCCAATCTGCCTCGGGGACTTACCGTACTGGCTATGTACCCATTGCCGTGTATTTAATCACGCGGATTCCTAAAGACCCGAATAACGATTGCTTGATACCGCATACCGAAGTCTCGCACTTTTCTGTGGCAAAGTGCGCTATAGGAGGGAGCCGACAGATTTGTATTTGGTCCCGAAAATTAGCTTTGACCTGCTGGTTTTATAGGGATGAAAAAGCCGGACTCCCCTATTGGAGAAGCCCGGCAGTGCGTGTTGAAACCGTGAAGAAGTGTCCTTTCCAACGTATAGGAGACACCACCCCTAGCAATAACTAGCTATTGAGTTTGTTAATGTCGTCGTCGGTGATGGTGCCTTCCTGGCTGGACGAGTTGTCCTCGGAGGATGCGGTCTCATTGTTGGAATCGGAGGACTCGCTGCCGGAGGACATGGTCTCACTGGACTCAGAGTCACCCGGCTGCACGCTAGCGCCCGAAACCGTCTTAGTGGTGAGGTCGTAGGGCATCGTGCCATACCAGACGCAGTGGACTGCCTCGAGCGTACCGTCGACCGTGATGTCGTCGAGGGCGTCGCTCACGGCACGGCACAGTTCGTCATTGGACGAGGCGCCCGCAACACCAAGCGTCGAGGGCGCCTCGAGCGCACCGACATAGGAGACCTCGCTCATCAGGCGTGCAAGGTAGCCGCCGGCCGTGGAGTCGCAGATCACATAGTCGACCTCGCCGGACTCGAGCGCCTCAAAGCACTCGTTGATGTTGGAGTAGGTCTTTTGGTTGGCGGTGATGCTCTGCTTAGCAAGCGCCTCCTGCGAGGCCGAGGACATCTGAACGCCCAGGGTGGACGTGTTAAGGGTATCGGTGGAAACGCTTAGCGACCCACCATCGCTAGTTTTACCGAACACGGAAGTGGCATCGTACAGGCAGGTGCCGAGCGAGCTAATGTCCCCGTCCGTGGAGTTAATCTCGCCGATAAAGATATCGGCCTTTTTGTCGCCGAGCGCGGAACCTGCCGAAGACGCATCGACAAAGGAGACCTTAAGGCCCATGCGGCTTGCGAGGGCGCGGGCGGCGTCAACCGCATACCCCGTGAGCTCGCCGTCGGCGTCCTGCATGGCCTGCGGCGCATCGGAAGTATCGAGGGCGACCGTCAGGGTTCCGGGAGTGACCAGGGCGTCGTCCGACACCGCCGGCGTGACGGTCTCGTACTCGATCTGGTCGATCGTGGGAGTCGTGAACGTAGACAGCGGGTTGAACGCGCATCCGCTCAGGCCCAAAACGGCGATGACCGCTGCGGTCCCAGCACCTAACCGAGCCGCGTGCATCAAGCTGCCCCTCACCATGTCCACTACCCTACCTTCTGTGTCGTATACGATCCGTGCGTTGCACGGAATATCAGGTTGTTCCCACCAGCTGACCTGGTATTTGACCCCACACTTGCGCACCGGGGTGTTTGCTCGGGAGGCCGCAGCCACCTTCACGACTGGCCCGCTCGCCCGCGAGGCGGTATTGCCCCAAAGAAAGTCGAACGGACGGTGCGGCTTACATCTAGGACGCGCCATGATCGCGCCGCGCGCACGCGGTCGCTTACGTGGATCCCTTTGACCGCGTCTGTCTTGGACTAGGACGGGCATTTCGTCCGTCCGCAACCACAGCCTGGTAGGAACGAAGCGCATTATAGCTAAGTTCAAGCTAAAGTTTAAGGTTAGGGGCGTTATTCGCATCGCGAGTACAGATTTCGCAGGTCAGGACGGACCGCACGTGCTCTGATTGAGCCCGTCGCTCCCCTATGGAAAGCCCCAACACACCCGTCTTAGGGCGCCGTGGCCAAAAAATAGCAAATATGAGTACTGTTACCAATTTAGTAGCAGGAGTTTTGGCTCTGCAAGCTGTTTTCACGCTCTATAACGTCAGATTGATGCCAGGATATTCCACATTTGTTTAATAACTTTCTAATTTACCCCCTCTTCCAGTCCCAAAATCCCTGATTTTGCTGTTACTGAATTTGTAGCAGTGGTAGCGCGCAGAGATGTGGTGTAAGAGGCGGGGCATGCCCCGCCTCTTCCCTTTCTTGAAAGGGAGGGGACACCGCCTAGAATTCGTCGTTGGAGTAATGAAGGTGACGAATGGAAGGAAAGGCGATGCCCCAAGAAGA
>DBFWDM010000265.1:0-21250 GCA_048484635.1 Collinsella sp. | reverse complement strand
GATCGATGGCTCATCTCGAGCACGGACATGCCGCAACCGCGGTAGTCCATCATCTCGTCGGCGATCTCGGCGAGCACGCTTGTAGGCAGTGCGGCCGGGCCAGCTGAGAAGTTGTGCACACGTGCCATCTTCTAGTTCCCCCTCGTAGTCGTTTGAACGTTCGGGATACTTTAGCACAGTGCAGCGTCAGGCGCGACCGCATCACAGCAAAACCCGAGCGCGCCGCTATGATTTACAGGATGGTTACATGGGGAGAGGTGACCTTACCTGATGGCTCGCATCCGATCTGCCTCTGCCTTTGCTTGTTTCCAGGGGCGCACGCGACTGTTGGTGAGGTCGTCGTAGCCACGCGTGATGGCACGTTGAATGTGATCTTCGTGTTCCTGAATGGTGGTTAGTGCGCGCGTCTGATCAGAAATAGGCTTTACGACAGGCATACGAAACTCCTTACATAGAAGCATATGTATAACTCTATGTTGAATATAGCGGAGGATGGCGTTGGGCGTGTGCGTGCCTGCATTCGTAAGCGCGTTTATCTGGCAAGTGTGATTTGGGGCGACCTCGTCAAAGCTTCTGAGCTGCGAAAATGACCGTTAACCGGATTTAATTTTGTTGCTCAACATTTGACACTCTGGGCGTGGTAACTTTTTTACCAACAGGTATGATTATTGTCATGTGCGCCGCGCCTGCCTGCCGGGTTGCGGCGCACTTGTGACAGCCTTTGACACCCTTGGAGCGTGTACTGTGGATGTAACCACAAAAAGCGTTCGGGGGGGGGGGTGCTCACCCGCGAGCAATTCCTCCCGCATGAGATGCGCATCGTCGCTGCCCTTCGTATGCAGGGCGCAAGCGACGAGCAGGTCATTGTACGCGTAAAGAGCGAGAACCTCTTTCAATATCCCACGGAGCGCATGGTCGCCAACCGCGCAACCGTGTGCCTTCGCCGCCTTGACGCCATGGTGCCCACGGACGCCGTTTGCGCCGCGCGCGGCATCGACCCCAAAACCGCCGTCGAGGCTGCGTCATCCCTAACCAGGCTCATGGCATCCGGCACTCCCACGCAGGCGGACCAGGCCATCTTCTACAGCATGATCTGCCGCTACGATATCGTGCGCGAGCTCGTGCTCGTCGAGGTGGGGGAGCGCCTACAAAACTTCGATTATGCCTTTACGGCGGTTGACCTCAACGCCTTTATGACACGCTTTACCACGGAGTATCCGGACGCGGCCCGCTGGACTGAGGCCACGGTCAAGCGCATTAAGGGCTCGCTCCGCCAGACGCTCCGCCATGCCGGCCTTATCGGCGAGGGGCAGGGCACGGAGTCCGAGCGCCTGTCGCCACTCTTCCTCGATTCCGATGTCGAGCGAGCCTTGGTTCAGCTGGGCGAGCAGTCGCTTATCGCGGCCCTTACCGGCAGGTCGGTGATGTAGCGTGGCTCCCGTCAACAGCGCCGTCGACCCTGCTATTACCCCGGCGACCGATCTCACCACCAATATCGGCATCCATTCCCGTAAGAGCGTCGTGGCGGCGCATGTCCGCTCCGAGCACGCCCGTCAGGAATTTGAGCGCCGCGCGCAGCTTCTGCGCGAATGCCTGTGTAGCGAGGACTTTTTGGCTAACAAGGGCATAGGCAATGAGATCGGCTTCCACACCTTTTGCTATGACCCCGCGTTGGAGTTTGAGGCGCGTGCATTATTTGACACCCTTTCACGCGATGCCGAGGCCGACAAGCTTCCGTGCACGCTCAAGGTCGTGAACCTTTACGACGCCGTGCTGGCAATTCTCGAAAAGCGCCGTGTCCTCAAGGCTATCCCGCACCAAGAGGAGCGCCGCGGTACCCAGCGCGTGCTCGAGGACGTGGCCAAGTTCGCCTCGCCCGAGAAAGTCGCCGCGTACATCCTTGAGCAGACCGAGCCGCACACGCCTGGAGACGTCGTTCTCCTCACCGGCGCGGGCGAGGTTTTCCCGTTCTTTCGCATACACACGCTTCTCCACTGCATGCTTGCGGATTTTGATGAGGTGCCTGTGGTCGCCGCCTATCCGGGCAGTTTCAACGGCTCTTCTTTCCAGCTCTTTAACCGTCTGCCGGCCGACAACTACTACCGCGCCATCGATATCTCGTAAGCACGGCTCCTCGCAGGCAAGTCCCTGCCGCCGGTAACAACCCTTTGCCACAACGTTCCCAAACCCAAAGGAGCACCCATGGACAACACGATCATTCGCGACCTCTTTGCTAAAGACATCAACCGCTCCATCAACGGCGTGGTCAAGGTCCAGGATTCAAAAGATGGGTCCATCCGCCAGGAGCTTGACGAGTACGTGGTGACGCGCGAGTTGCAGAGGCACTTTGCCACGTTCTTCAAGGCCTACGGCGATGCCATCGATGTGCCCACCGACAAGATCGGTGTGTGGATCAGTGGTTTCTTCGGTTCCGGTAAATCGCACTTCCTCAAGATGCTTAGCTACCTGCTCGAGAATCGCCAGATCGGCGGCAAGAGCGCCATCCGCTACTTTGACGGCAAGATCGTCGACCCCATGGTCGAGGCTGCCATGGAGCGCGCCTGCTCGGTGTCCACGCAGGCCATCCTCTTTAACATCGATAGCAAGGCGGGCCAGTGGAAGCAGGGCGATACGGCTCCCACGGCGCTGCTTCGCGGCTTTGAGCGCATGTTCTACGAGGCGCGCGGCTTCTACGGTGAGGACCTAAAGCTTGCAAAGCTCGAGGAACACATCGATTCCCTGGGCAAGACCCAGGAGTTCCGCGAGGCCTTTGAGCGCGTCAACGGCGAGTCCTGGCTCCAGACCCGCGACACCTACAGCTACTTTGAGGACGACGTCGTCGAGGTGCTGCAGAGCGTGCTCGGCATGAGCGAAAAGGCCGCATGGAACTGGCTTGAGGGTTCTGAGGACGAGGTTTTGGCTCCCGATGTCTTTGCCAAAAAGGTCAAGGACTACGTAGACGCTCAGGCAGCGGCCCACGGCGGCAACTACCGTTTGCTCTTTATGGTCGACGAGGTGGGTCAGTTTATTACAAACGACCGGGATCCAAGCCTTATGTTGAGTCTTCAGACCATCGTCGAGGAGCTGGGTGCCGCCTGTGGTGGCCGCGTGTGGGTGATGGTTACGAGCCAGGAGGCCATCGACAACCTGAGCCTGCCCGTGGGCAACGACTTTTCAAAGATCCAGGGCCGCTTCAATACCCGCCTTTCGCTCTCCAGCTCCAGCGTGGACGAGGTCATCCAGCGCCGTGTGCTCGAGAAGACCGCGCCGGCGGCCGATATGCTTGCACAGGTCTACGAGCGAGACGCCGCCGTGCTTAAAAACAGCTTTACCTTTGAGGGTGGCTCGCGCTCCGACCTTGCCGGCTACGCCAACTCAAAGGATTTTGTGGCCAGCTACCCGTTTGTGGGCTACCAGTTTAAGCTCCTGCCCGACGTGATGACCGAGGTGCGCAAGCACGGTGTCAAGGCCAAGCACATGTCAACGGGCGAGCGCTCCATGCTGAGCGCGTTCCAGGAGAGCGCTCAGGCCATCCAGTATGACCAGACCGGTGCACTCGTGCCGTTCTGGTGCTTCTTCGACACTATCTCCAAAGACCTTGAGCACGGCATCAACCAGGTGGTCGACCGCGGGGTCCGTGCGGCCGAGGACGCAAAGGGCCTTGAACCCTACGACGTTCAGGTGCTCAAGCTCCTGTACCTGATTCGTTACATCGGCTACGTTAAGGCCACGGTCGAGAACATCTCCATCTTCATGATCGACGGCCTCGACGTGGACATGCGCGCCCTCAAGGACCGCGTCAAGGAATCTCTCGCCCGCTTGGAGCGCGAGAGCTACGTGGCACGCCAGGGCGATACCTATAGCTTCCTCACCGACGAGGAGCAGGAGATAGCGCAGGAGATCGCACGCACCCCGATCGACAACGCGAAGGTGATTGAGTACATCAAGAAGCGCCTGTTCGAAAGCATCTACACTGCGCGCAAACTCAACCGCGGGGCCAACGACTTTCCGTTTGACCGCTATGTGGACGGCTCAATCCACGGTACCAGCATGGGCGGCATGGAACTTTCCGTGGTGACCATGGCCAGCGATCTGGGCCGTTCGGACGATGCCGAGCTGGCATTGAAATCCGTGGATAAGGCCATCGTGGCCTTGAGCGACGAGGTGGATTATTGGGCCCCACTCGTCAACGCCGCTAAGATTCGCATGTACGCCCAGACGCGCAATCTGCAGGAGCTACCGCCGAGTACCCGCCAGATTGTCGAGGCCAAAATGCGCGAGAAGGACTTTAACGAGAAAGAGGCTGACGCCCTTTTGGCTGAGGCGGTGCTCCATGCACGATGCGCCGTCAACGGGCGCATGATTGAGATCCGTGCTGCCAAACCCGCTCAGGTCTTTGAGCAGGTGCTGGCGCAGCTGTGCGATGTGGTCTTCGAAAAGGCCGACTATATCGGCGCGCCGGTCACGAGCGATTCCGATATTCGCTCTACTCTGGTGGGCAACGTTCAAGTGGGGCTCGCTGGCATGGATGCAGGTAACACGCGTGCGCTCAAAGAGGTCGAGGACTACCTCAAAGTGCAGCACCAGCGCCACCTGGATACCGCTATGGGCGATATCCAGCGCCAGTACCAGCAAAGGCCCTTTGGCTGGCGCGAGGTCGACATCGCAAATGTGGTGGCGCAGCTTGTGGTGGAGCAGCGCGCGCAGGTGCTGTTTGGCGGTCAGACGGTTCAAGCTAACGACAGCCGCATGGTGGCGCTCCTGCGCAAGGATGCCGATAAGGCCCAGGTGCGCTTGCGCATGCGCATGAGCGACCGGTTGCTACGCGCCGCGGGCGAACTCATGTGTGACCTGTTTGATCTCAAGACCGTGCCTTCCAACGAGGATAAGCTCGTGGCCGAGCTCAAAGAGCGCCTTGAGGGCTTGCGCGAGGCGTGCCTCGCCATGGCACGCGACTACTACACGGGCATCAAGCCGGCCTACCCGTATCCCGGTGAGGACGAGTGCGAGAAGATGCGCTCGGAGGTGGCCGACGTCCTTAAGGACCAGAACGAGGCCGAGGCGTTCTTGACCACGTTCACCAAGCACGAGGAGCGTTTGCTCGATGCCAAGGAAGACTTTGACAAGGTGGTTGAGTTCTTCGAGTCCAATCAACGAACAGCGTTTGACCACGCCAGGGATTTCTTGAACCGCACCGAGGGTATCGAGTATGCCTCCGATGACATTCCCAGCGCGGTTGAGAATGTGGCAAAGGTGCGTAAGGTTCTCAAAGATCCCAAGCCCTACGGCCGCATTAAAGACCTGCAGCCGCTTATGGATCCCGTCGAGGACGACATGAAAAAGCTGCTGGGCATCCGCCGCAATGAGTTTTTGTGCCGAATCGAGAGCGATCTGCAAGACCTGCAGGCACAGGCTGAGAGTCAAAAGGGCTTTGTCAATCAGGCCAAGGATGCCATAGCAGATGCCGGCGCCAAATACGAGTCGTTCAAAAACCGTGCCCACAGCGCTCAAAGTCTCAACGAGCTGAGTGTTGCCGCGACTAACTGGGCCAACTGGCTCAGCGCAGCAACCAACGGGATGTACGACGCTGTGGATGAGGCCCGCGTGCGTATGGACAACGAGCGCCGCACCACCGAGGTCATGAGTTCGGGCGAGGTGGTCAAGAAGGTCTCCAACAAGGGCGCCGCATCGTCTGCTCCCGTGCCCGCGCCCAAGCCCCAGCGCAAGATCAAGACTGTGCGCCGCGCCGATCTGGCCAAGCCGAGTCGTCTCTTGTCCGCAGAGGACGTGGAGCGCTACGTGGACGACCTGCGCTCCCGCCTTATGCAGGCGCTCGCTGCAAACGACGAGATCCGTATCAACTAACCCGCGGAGCCACCGGTGCCAAAGCGCGCACCGGTGGCTTATGGCGTTTAGAAAGGCTCATCAACCATGAACGATTCTGCTCTTAAGAGCTTCTGCACCTGGGCCCGTACGGAGCTCATCAAAGGCGTGGAGGCGCAGATGGTGCGCTACGGCATCACCGAACCTGCACCTGCGCCCGTTGGGTCCGAGACCGTCAACGGCCTGCCCCTAAGTCCGGCTGAGATTGAGCAACGCGACGAACTGCTGCGCATGCAGGCAGAGGTGGGTCACGAGGCGCTGCGCGACCGTGCGGCCTACACCTGGTTCAACCGCATCGTGGCCATTCGCTTCATGGATGCACGCGGATGGCTTCCCAGCCGTATGCGCATGCTAAGTCGTGCGGACGGCAGCCATGGCAGCGAGGCCGTGGAGAACGCACTGGACGTGGAAATAACGACGGCCGATACCGATCGCATAGCCGAGCTCAAGATGGCGGGCTTGGATGAACCGTTGTGGCGCTACCTGTTTGTTGCTCAGTGCGAGGAGCTTGCCGATTGCCTGCCGGGCGTCTTTGAACGCGTGGGCGGAGCCATGGAGCTGCTGTTGCCCCAGGGCCTCATGATGGCTGACAGTGTGGTGGGCAAACTCAATGCCGTCCTCACTGACGAGGACTGGCGCGAGGGCGTGACCGTTTTGGGCTGGATGTATCAGTACTACAATGCCGACGTTAAAGACGAGTTCTTCAAGTCCAAGCGCAAGGCAGCGGCGGCGGACATCGCGCCCGCCACGCAGCTCTTCACCCCCGAGTGGATCGTGCGCTATATGGTCGAGAACTCGCTCGGCCGTCTGTGGATGCTCAACAATCCGGGGAGTTCGCTACGCGAGCGCATGGAGTATTACATCGAGCCCGATGCTGAGCACGAGGACTTCATTCGCATTTCGAGTCCCGAGGAGATAACCCTCTGCGACCCCGCATGCGGCTCGGGCCATATCTTGGTCTATGCGTTTGAGCTGCTCTTCCATATGTACGAGGAGCGCGGCTATCGTGAGCGCGAGATTCCCGAGCTCATTCTTACTAAAAACCTTGCAGGTATGGAAATCGATTCCCGCGCGGCACAGATCGCGGAGCTGGCGCTTGCCATGTGCGCCCGCGAGCACGACCGTCGCTTCTTTAGGCGTGGCGTTCGTGCCGACGTTACCGTGCTCTCGAGCATCCCGCTAGGGGAGGACGAGCTGCCGGGTAACAAGAAGCTCGCCGAGGAGCTGAGTCATTTGGGCGAGATCGGTTCGCTGCTCAATCCCTCAGAGGACGAGATCGATGAGCTCAAGGCTGCCGCCGCGAGTTGTTCCGAGGACCTTTTTGCCGCTACGGCCAAAACTAAGCTCGAAAGCGCTGCCGCCACCTGCGAGAAGCTGTCCCGTCGTTTTACCTGCACCGTTGCGAATCCTCCGTATATGGGCAGCAGCAGCTTTAATCCATTCATGAGCAAGTGGATCAAGAAGAACTACCCCGACGTGAAGAGCGACCTGTTCTCTTCGTTCATCGTGCGTATTATGGACTTTGCCGGCGAGCACGGCGAAATCGGAATGATGACTCCGTTTGTTTGGATGTTTATCGGTAGCTACGAGAAGCTTCGAAATAGGCTTATCGATGACAAGACCCTAACCACGCTCATTCAGCTCGAGTATTCTGGCTTTGCAGGGGCAACCGTGCCTGTCTGCACATTTACCTATCACAATTCGCATATCGATGGCTATAAGGGCGGATACGTTCGTCTTGCCGATTTTACTGGCCCCGCGGTTCAGGCCCCCAAGGCGCTGGAGGCAATCCAAAACCCCGTCTGTGGTTGGTTCTACCGTCGCGACGCGGACACCTTCAAACAAATCCCCGGCACCCCTATATCCTACTGGTTGGGGGATGGGCTATTGGAGGCTTATTCCTCCGGACGATTTATTGACGAGGCGGCTCCTCCTAAAGTCGGGATGCAAACTTCGAATAACGAAAAGTTTCTACGTTTGTGGTGGGAAACAGATTGGTCACCGACTCAAAACGATTCGAACCATAAGTGGATTAAATACCTTAAGGGAGGTAAATATCGAAAATGGAACGGCAATCTAGAGTATTTGCTTTTCTACAACAATGATCCGAATTACATCCTCGAGCAACCCCATGCCCGCGTTTTACCGCTCGAAATGCTGCGAAAGCCTAAGATTACATGCACAATGCTGACGTCGGGAAGACCTGGCTTCAGGTCTGCTCCTGAAGATTCTTTTTATGACATTGCGGCACATTGTTGTTTTCCGAAGGAGCCACAATTCAATTATATATTGGGCCTGTTGAACAGCTCTCTTTCTGCTCTGTGTCTTTCGGCGCAGAATCCAACGATGAATATGCAGGTGTCTGATATAGCTTCGGTCCCCTATGTTGAAGGCGACCCGAAATCGGTGAGCAAGGTGAGTGGAATCGTTGCCGAATCGTCAGATATTTCGAAGATTGACTGGGACTCGTTTGAAACCTCTTGGGATTTCAAACGTCATCCGCTGTTGTAGGTGAGCATTGTGACCAAATCCTACAAACTTGTCGAAGAGACGAAACGAACTACAGCGGAGTGTGCTGAAAAGTGGAACGCCGATAAACGAGATGTTTCCGCCTGGTGTAGGGCTGATTTGATTTATGGTGCGGTAAAAGAAACCTCTTTCCCATTCAGGTGGATCATTCCCTGTGATGCGAAGCGTCCCATAGATGCATGCATCATTAGGGAACTGCTGTGGCAGATTATCGAGCTTGAAAACGAGCGTATTTCCGAAATCGACGTTTCTGTTTGGGGTATTCCTGCAGTCGATGTTGCTGGGTGCATTCAGTCGTTGAAGGATGCCGATTATTTGGCGTTTTCACAAGAAGGTGTTGGCTTACAAATAACGAAAAAGGGCCTTGCTTTGATTGGCCGCGGTCAGCATGACAAGGCTATGAATGAGACGTCTACGGCACTGAAGTGGACTGCCGATGCCGTGGGTATTATTGCCGGAAGTGCAATAGATCAAATTATCCAAAGATAAGCTTCTTCCGCAAGGACGCTGTAGTTTCGAAAGGTAATAACCATGTCTGATTGTTGTATTTATGAACCTCAAAATTACGACCCACAGGCGGTCGATTGTTTTCTGCGTGGTGAGACTAGAGAAATATGCATTGAGCTGAAGTGCGTTGAGCAGGAAAAGTCAGAGGACTTTGCGATTACGGATGCGGTTTTGCAGCTCGATTTAATAAAGTGTAGGGAGCCACACATGTGCGACGTTCCCGCTCATAATACCCCTTATTTTGATCCATCTGGTTTAGCGAAGCTTTCATTTTTGATTACCGAGAAGACAGTCGGTTCGCAAGATTACCATGCGATTTGTCGCTGTGGGGCCGCTCACCATCTGTTGGGGGGCTCTCGATTGCTCCTTGTAATTTCGGAAGGGAGCGAATCTCGAGAATGCGCATTTGAGTTTAGTCCAGCATCGGGAATGTTTGGCAAATGCGTGTGGCATGAAGTCGATTTGCAAGCTTCCATTTGATAGGAGAGCGATTTCATTTCGCGCAACTAAGACGAATTAGCTGCTTTCGAACGAGAAATTCGTCGGCGCCGCGCGGCGCATAGGGCTTAACGCCGAGCCTGATTCCTTTACGGCGACCGATTAATTACAAGACCATGGAAACGAAGGGCGGCATAATGGCAACGCTTTTGGCCGATAAATACGAGGCTCGCAAGGCCGAGGTCAATGCTCGCTTCGAGCAGCTTCGCACTAACGAGGAAGAGCTCAACCGAATCTTTGCCAAGATCTACAACATGGATGGTGAGGTGCCCATCGAGGTCGAGGATAAGTACGTTTCGGTGGCGCGCATCTTTGATACCGCCGATGAGATCCCCGAGAGCTATAAGGGCAACAAATACGTGCGCACTAAGCGCGATGAGATCACCTCGCTCATAAGCTATGCCGTGGGCTGCATGTTTGGCCGCTATTCGCTGGATGTGGACGGGCTGGTCCTGGCCGATCAGGGCGCCACAGTCGATGACTATCTGGCCAAGATGCCCAACTCTGATCATGTGACCTTTATGCCCGATAGCGATAACGTGCTGCCCATTACCGATGACGAATACTTTGACGACGACATCGTGCGTTATTTTATCGACTTTGTGCGCACCGTGTATGGCGAGGAGACGCTTGAGCAGAACCTGACCTTTATTGCCGAGGCACTCGGCGGCAAGGGTACCTCGCGCGAGGTAATCCGCGCCTACTTTTTGAAGGACTTCTTTAAGGACCACTGCCAGACCTATAAGAAGCGCCCCATCTACTGGCTGTTCGACAGCGGCAAGAAGAACGGCTTTAAGTGCCTTGTTTACATGCATCGCTACCAGCCCGACCTGTTGGCTCGCATCCGCACCGACTATGTGCATGAGCAGCAGGAGCGCTACCGTGCCCAGATCGGGTATGCCAACGATGCCCTTGTCAGTGCCGAGCGCGGCGAGCGCGTGCGCTTGGATAAGCGCATCAAAAAGCTCAACGACCAGCTCAAAGAGACCATTGCCTACGAGGAGAAACTGCACCACTTGGCAGACCAGATAATTAAGATCGACCTGGATGACGGCGTCAAGGTCAACTACGCCAAGTTTCAGGATGTGCTGGCGAAGATTAAGTAACTGCAGATACGGTAAGGATATTCATGCCCAAGATCGATGTAGAAGAACAGCTCAAGCTGCGATTTTTGCAGCCGTTGCCCTCATGCGCGCCGCGCCGTGTTGTGGTTTGGCACGATGCGGACGGCGAGTTTGCTCCTGAGTTTGAGCGATTGGCTGCCGAGGGTTTCGACGGCGTGTGGGCCGATGCCGGCGTAATGCCTGCTCACGGTGACTTTGAGCGCCCGGTGCGCTTTGTTGAGGCCTGCGAGGGCCGTATGTTTGCCGTCAAGAAGCTCATCAACCGCGATGACCTTGCGAGCGATATCTTGCTGTATCGCCGTTGCCCGCGCGGCAGGCTTGAGGGTGATTGGCTTGCCGATGTTGAGCTGTATGCCGATCAGTTCCAGGCTGACCATCTTTCGCTTTTGGCCGATCAGCTGGGCATCGAGAATATCGACGCCGTGCGCGAGAGCCTGCGCGAGCACAAGACGTTCTTTGATGCCAAGACCCGCTGCGCTAAGTTTGCCGCGTGTGTTCCGCATGCCTCGGGCGCATCCGATATCGAACTCGGCATCCTTACGGTGATTTTTGGCGGTAAAGAGCCTGGTGACGCGCGCCCCGCGTTTGTGCTGCGTGGCTGTATGACCATGCTGCTGCACGAGGGTCCCGAGGCGCTGGCTGAGTTGGCGGACAAGTACTGCGTGCGCGATGTGCTCTCTGTCTTCATTGTGCGTTGCTATGGGTTTGATGGGCCGCTTTACGAGCGTGACTCATTGCTTATGCTTGCATCCCATGTGCTCCTTACGGCGGCATCAACCGCGCTTCCCGAGGGAGCGCTCAAGGGGCTCGAAAGCTATGTGGCTCCCGCCTACGGTCCCTATTGCCTTGAGGCGGTGCGCACGTGGGACCAGGCCGCCGATACCCAGGCATCGAGCGAGGACCTATTTGAGATCTGTCGTTTGGTGGAGGATGTCCGCGGGCTCTTTGCGCGGTTTGAGGCTCTGCCGATCGATGTGCTGGCCTCGCTTGATGTGTTTCCGTGCGTCAATGAGGCCGTGCTCTCGCAGCTGTTCTGCTCGTTTGCCCAGGGCGCGGACCGTGTTGAGGATGCGCGCGCCTTTGCGGCGCGTCGCTGCGACCTAAGCTGGTACCGTCGTGTCGAGAGCTACTTTGACCTGCTTGCCGCTGTGGCCGATATGTGCGCGTTTAGGCAGGCGCACGCGGGCGGCTTCCATCTGGCGCAGCCCCAGCAGGTGTGGGATGCCTACACGTCCGATTGGTATGCCATGGATGCCGCCTATCGTCATATGTGCACCGCGTATCTGCGGGCGCGCTCCGTCGAGTGCGATGTACTCGAGGAACCTGCCCGCGCCGTGGCGGACTGGGCGGAGAATCTCTACAGCAACTGGTTCTTGGCGGATGCCAATGCCTGCTGGGCGGCTGCTGCGCAAGGGGAGTGGGCCGATTGCGGCTACATCGATGGCCCTGCGCGGCAGAATGAGTTCTACTGGCATGTGCTGCCCACCTATGTGGGCTCTGCTAAAACGACAGTCGTTATCGTGAGTGACGCGTTGCGCTATGAGGTGGCCCGCGACGTTGCGGCGCTGCTCGAGCGCGAGCGCGGCGGCAACGTCAAGGTTTCTAGTATGCAGGCGGTCTTTCCCTCCATTACCGAGGTAGGTATGCCTGCGCTGCTGCCACAACAAACGCTTGAACTTGCAGCGGATGGCTCGTTTGTGTTGGCTGACGGCATGCCCACCGCAACGACTCCGCAACGCGAGGCCGTGCTTACCCATGTTGAGCCCACGGCCCGCGCTTTACGCTCGAGCACATACCTCAACATGACGGGAACCGAACGCAAGGCGCTGCTCAAGGACTCAAAACTCGTCTACCTCTATCACAACAAGATCGATGCCACGGGCGAGAAGGCCGCTACGCAGGATGACGTCTTCGGTGCCTGTGCGGACGCCGTGGAGGAACTTGCCGCATTGGCGCGACGCGTGTGCACCGACGCCCCGGGCGCGCGTGTTGTTATAACGGCGGACCACGGCTTTATCTACACGCGTCGGGAGCTCAGCGAGTGCCAGATGCTCGGCAAGCCGGACCTTTCCGTCCTTGACGCTCCCGTCATGTGCGGCAAGCGTCATCTGGTGGTGCCCAACGAGGCCGTGGACGAGCTTTCGGACGAGGTGCGCGGGGTGTTTGTTAATGTTGACATGGGACGTTTGGGCGCCGGTTTTGAGGGGTTTGCCCCGCGCGAGAATGTGCACTTCAAGCGTCCCGGCGGCACTAACAACTACGTCCACGGCGGCATGAGCCTGCAGGAGCTCTGCGTGCCCGTTATCGGTTTTTGGCGTGCGCGCTCGGGTTCCAAGGACTTTGTCGACACGCGCGCGGCGACGCTGCGCGTACTAAGTGAGGGACGCCGAGTGACCAACTCGCTCTTCTCGGTCAACTTGATCCAGGAAGAACCCGCCCAAGGCAAGGTTTTGCCGTGCGAGTACGAGCTGGTGTTTACCGATGCAAGTGGCAACGAGGTGAGCGATACGGTCAAGGCGCATGCTAACAAGACTTCTGTTAACTCGCAGGAGCGCGTGGTGCATGCCAAGTTTGCGTTGCATGCAGCGGATGGATTCTCGGCCAAGGGTCCGTACTATCTGGTCTGCCGCGAGCGCGAGACGGGCAAGATCGTTTGGCGCGAGACGTACACCATCGCTGTTTCGTTTGCACCTGTTGCTGATTTTGGTTTTTAGGAGTGTGCCCTATGTTTGATAGCAATGACGACAATCTGTGGGAAGTTCCCTCGATTGATGTTGACGTGCCTGCGGCGGCTGCGGCGCCTGTGGAGGCCCCGGCGGCTGAGGCTGTTGCGCCTGCCCCGGAGCCGGTTGCTGCCGCGCCCGTTGAGGCTGCGGTGAACGCCGAAGACGGATTCTCGACCGATGGCTATGCCCAGGCTGTGGCCGAGGCCTCCGAGGAAGACGGCTATGACATGGATGGGCTGGACGGCAAACTGCTCGAGCACTTTGCTGGCAAGATCGTGCGCAAGGACCTGACGGCCCTTATGAAGCGCGGCGCCAACGTGCCCACCTTTGTGCTGGAGTACCTGCTGGGCATGTACTGCTCAACTGACGACGAGGATGCTGTGGCAGAGGGTTTGGAGCGCATCCGCAGGATCCTCACCGATAACTACGTGCGTCCCGACGAGTCCGAGCGCATTAAGTCCAAGATTCGCGAACTGGGTCGTTTTACCATCATCGACAAGGTGACGGCCAAGCTCGACGAGTACAAAGATATCTACGTGGCGTCGTTTGCCAACCTGACCATCGAGCCGTTTGTGATGCCGGCCGAGTACGTGCGCGACTATTCCAAGATTCTGCAGGGCGGCATTTGGTGCATTATGAGCATCGAGTATCGTCATCCCGTGGATGAGGAAGACGAGTTTGGCATGGAGGTCTTTGGCGACGATGCGCCGCGTCGCTCCAAGGCCAAGCGCAAAAAGCGCGGACCCGAGGACTCTCCGTTTAGCGTGGCGTCGCTCACGCCCATCCAGATGCCCAACCTGGACCTGGATGCCATGGTCGACGAGCGCCAGTACTTTACGCGCGACGAATGGCTCAACATGCTGCTGCGCTCGGCTGGCTACGAACCCAGCGAGCTTTCCGAGAAAGAGCGCCTGCACTTTATCGAGCGTATGGTGCCGCTCATCGAGCGCAACTACAACCTGTGCGAGCTGGGTCCCCGCGGCACCGGCAAGAGTCATATCTACAAAGAGGTCTCGCCTTACGCCATCTTGCTTTCGGGCGGTCAGACCACCACGGCCAACCTGTTCGGCCGCATGAACTCCATGCGCGCCGATCGCGTGGGCTTGGTGGGCCATTGGGACTGCGTGACGTTTGACGAGGTCGCCGGCATGCGCTTTAAGGACACCAATGCCGTGCAGATCATGAAGGACTACATGGCGAGTGGAAGCTACGCGCGCGGCCGCGATCAGATCAACGCTGATGCCTCCATGGTCTTTGAGGGCAACATCAACGACACCGTGCAAAACGTTCTTAAGACCACGCACCTGTTTGATCCGTTCCCGCCGGAGTTTAACAACGATTCGGCCTTCTTCGACCGTATCCACTATTACCTGCCGGGCTGGGAGATTCCCAAGATGCGCTCGAGCCTGCTGACCGGGCATTATGGCCTGATCACCGACTGCTTGTCGGAGTTTTGCAAGGAGATGCGCCGCAAGGACTTTACGCACCATATCGACCGTTACTTCCGCTTTAACAGCGACTTTAACAAGCGTGACGAAATCGCCGTGCGCAAGACCTTTAGCGGCCTTGCCAAGCTGCTGTTCCCCGACGAGGCCATGGACAAGGACGACGTACGCTGGCTGTTGGACTACGCCATCGAGGGCCGTCGCCGCGTAAAGGAGCAGCTCAAGATTATGGCGGGCGTTGAGTTTATCGACGTTAACCTGGGCTATATGGATGCCGACAACCCGCAGGACGTGCACGTGGTGCGTGTGCCCGAGCAGAGCGAGGACACGCTGATTCCCGACGGGCCGCTGCTGTCCGGCCATGTGTTTGGCGTGGGCAGGTCGCAGGGCGGCGAGGTTGCCGTGTACAAGCTGGAGAACAAGGCCGTTGCCGGCGAGTGCAAGTTTAAGCACGAGGGCGTGGCCTTTAACAAGCCGGTGCGCGATACGCTGGAGGCCGCGTTCGACAACTTTGTGAACCTGGCGAACCGCGTGGCGCCAGGCATGCACATTGGCTCCAAGGATTACCTGCTGTTCTACAACGACCTGCAGAGCAAGGGCCTATCCGAGGAAGTTTCGCTCGCCGAGTTTGTGGGCCTGTGCTCCGCGGCGTGCAACCGCCCGGTGATGCCCGCGCTGGCGATTCCGGGAATCTTGCGCATGTCGGGCTCTATGGACGAGATCCGCGGGCTCGAGGACATTATGCGCGTGGCCAAAAACGCCGGTGCTAAGCGCGTGATTTTGCCGCTGAGTGCCATTGCGGGCCTACAGAGTGTTTCGTCCGAGATTATCTCGGGGTTGAGCCCGGTGTTCTACATGGATGGGGACCCGGTCGACGCCGCGAAGAAGGCACTTGATCTGTAGGAGTGCGGGCGTGCGGGCTTGCGTGCGCGTGGGCCCGCGGGCGTATTGGCGTGTTCGGGTAAGGAGGCCTTGCCATGGCGGACGAGCGTTGCGTTGGCGAGCTGCTCGACGAGCTGTTTGGCTTTGAATCGGTAGCCAAGCGTCAGACGGCGCTTGAGCAGTACGATCGCGGGGAGCTGGTGCGCAAGGCGCGCTCCCGCGAGCTGTTAGGTGTGCTTAGGGGCGTCGAGGCTTCCGAGCACGCTGCGCGCGAGTCTGCCGTGCGGGCTGTTGACGGGTATGTTCGCCGTGTTGAGAGCGCCGCGCTTGCACGCGCTCGCAAGCAGGCGGGCATTGTTGGACCGCTGCGGATGGAGCGCCGCTATGCTGCCTTTTTGCGCATGGAGGACAAGGCCGAGTTGCTGGCCCGTTTGGAGCAGACGCTTGCGTTTATCGAGGTAAAGCTGCGTGCGAATACGGCGGACAAGGTGCGCACGGCGTACGATGCTGCGGGGGCTATGGTGCTGCATGACGTGGCGCGCCTGAGTGGCGTGCGCGTTGTGGACGCCGTGCCCCTGGATGCCGATCTACTGTGTACGCAGCTGGAGCAGTTGCGTTGTGCCGCCGACGCGACGGACCTTGCGGGTATGATCACGGCGACGTTTGAGTCCGAGCTGAGTGCGACGGGGTCGCTGGGCGCTGACGGGTTTACGGGCGATTTGGCTGGCGATGTTGCTGGTGACGTGGCGTTGGAGCGTGAACTTACCAACGTGCGCGGCGCTGCGCAGCGAGCGCGCTTGGCGGCGCAGGCGTATCGGGCCGAGCGCGCCGCCCGCGTTGCGGGGAGCACGGTGGAGCCCACATCGTTGCCGGAGTCTGCTTGCGTTGCGTGCGAGATGGCGTGCGATGCCGGGGAGCTTTCCGAGTTGCTCGCTCAGGTTAAGAAGTCGTTTGAGACCTACCGTCGTGTTGTTACCGACGGCGGGTTGTTCTGTGCGTTTGGCTCTGACTCGCCGCATGGGATTTGCCGGGGCTCGAGCTATTTCGACTATGATTCTCGGGTTGACGAAGACGTGCTGGTGGGCGAGTACGACGGCGCTACCAGGTACGATGTTCGGCGTGAGGTGCCGATTCCCGAGCTTGTGGATGAGGTCTCGGCCGAGGGCGGCGACTCGCTCAAGGTTGCTGTGGCACGCATGCGTGAGTTTAACGGGCGTCGCTACGATGGCGTGCTGGATGAGGATCCTGCACGCCACGTGAATGCGTTTTGGTATGGACTCAAAAAGCTCAGCCAGTATTGCGAGGCCGCCGTGCGTGTGGAGGAGCGTGCTTGGGATTGCTTTATCGATAAGGTGCAGTTTGCCTACGATGAGCCCGTGGGGCGCCTGGCCACTCAGATGGACGACAAGCAGGTTGCGGCTTTTGTTGCTGCCGTGGATGAGCTCGGTATTGATGAGTAGGGTCCTGGTCTGGTAGGAGGTTTCATCATGAAGATCGACGTTGATGTAGACCAGCTGCGCGAGAGTCTGCTCGACCGCGCGGGGAGCGCGGCGGGCGTGGGTTTTCCTGCTGCCATGCTCGACATGATGGATATCGAGGATGAGTCCCCTCAAGAGCTTCTAGACCGAGCCGAACGCGAAGGCCTCGACCTCCGCGACTTTGCCGTCGATGACGATTGCGGAGCGTCTGACGACTGGTAACCCCGGGTCAGTTCATCCTTTTCTTCCTGAGATATAAGAGAAATCCCTTTTTGAACGTCCTTCGGGTTCCAAAAAATAGTCGATCAGTCTTTGTATCTTCCTTGCTGTCAAACTTGATAGCCGTTAGCTCGATCGTACAGATGTAGTCAGCAACTTGGAATAGCCGGTAGGCTCGTGGTGTGGCTTCTCGGTATACGATGACATCCCTTGCTAGAACGTACTCAAGCGCAGAATGAATGACCTCCGTTACAATCGGTTGGCCGTTGTCGTAGTAAATCTTAACGGTGTCGTATCGCTGGAAGAATTCCAGATGGTCGAAAAGTTCAACTGTGAGGTCTCGCCTCATTCTCTCTGCGAGACCGTTTTGATTGCCGGCGAATTTGCTCATTCGGTATTGCAGACAGAGATAGCGTATGGGGAGATGCTGAATGAACGCGCGAAATGCGCTCAACATGTGCCTTCGCTGCTCCTTGGGAAGATCTTTGTAGTCGCCGTTTCCATTCAGTAGGGGTCCTGCATGAAAAGGCGTAATGGGAAGCGAGGACTGCGACAGGGCGCGCTCGTAGCGGTCAATGCGTTCAACGATTGCATCGTTTTGGTCGTGAAAAACGAGGGTGACGAGGTAGTAGTTGGAGACGCCTCCGAGGTCGCCAGATTCGTCAACAAAGACGGAGAGTTCGCTCATGATGGGCCTCCATTTTTGCAAAAAAATGCCGGGGGTAAGACCCCGGCTCTTGGAGGCCCCTCTTTTGGAGGGAACCGTATTCTTTATACCATGAGATAAGGGGTGCTTTCAAGTAATATTATAATAAGCAAACATATGTTCGTCAAACTACCTGCGAAAAGTCCTTAGCCGTCCAGAGGTTGGGTAGAGCGGCTCGTAAATTGCTGACGCAATGGGCCGGCGTTTTCCCGAGAAGTATTTAGTCTTGACTCGCATAAAAAATGCCGGGGGACATCCCCCGGCTTTTTTCATTTCGGTGTCAATTCAAGTGTTTTTCAATCCATCCCCTCAATAAGTTGCGGTGAAATAGGGACTGAAATGGCTGTTCAGAGGCCTATTCAATCCCTATTTCACCGCAACTTATGGGTGGGGATGGCTACGACGCGAGCGTGGCGATGACGGCTTCGTCGCCGGCGTATATTAGGGTGTTGCCGTCGGGGATGATCGTTTGGCCGTCGCGCTTGAGCATCACCACAATAAACGGATGCTTGCCTTGCGGCACATCGCGCAGGCGCAGTCCCGCCAGGCGACCGTGGGGTGTCACGGTGACCTCGCGCAGCGTAACCTCGGCACGCTCTTCAAACGTCGGGGCAGCCATAACCAGAAGGTCTCCTTCCTCAATCACGGTATCGCCGTTGGGTAGTACCGGGTGCGCGCCGTCGCGCAGCACCAGGACTACGAGCATGTTCGTCGCGCTGCCAATGTCGGCGAGCGAGCGACCGGCAAACGGATGTCCCGCGCCCACCTTGAGCTTTACAAACGACATGCCGTCTTCGTCGCGGTAGTCGTTAAAGGTGCGGCGCACGTCGCCGGTCGCATCGATCATATCGAGCTTCTTCGCCACCGCCGGCAGCAGCGAGCCCTGCACCACAATGCTCGACACGGCAATCACAAACACCAGGTCAAATAGGTCGTGTCCGCCGGGAACGCCGGCCACCACGGCAAAGAGACTAAAGACGACCGAAGCTGCTCCGCGCAGACCCGCCCAGCTTACGAGTGCAACCTGGCGAGGGTTCGTCCTAAACGGCGCCAGCAGCATGCCTACGGCGATGGGGCGGCTCGCAAAGAGCATAAACGCCATGAGTGCCAGGCCCGGTAGCAGCATTTGCGGCAGGCGTGCGGGTGTAACGAGCAGGCCCAGCAAAAAGAAGATGGTCATCTCTGCCATCTCGGTGAGGGTGTCAAAGAAGTGCGCCATCTCGACTTTGCCGGCGATGTCGCTGGCACCCAGCACAATGCCGGCCAGGTATACAGCCAAAAAGCCGTTGCCGCCCAGGTAGCTCGGCAGCGCGTAGGCGACGATGGCCACGGCGAACAAAAAGATGGTCTGCGCGTCCTTGGCCGTTGCGTGCGCGCGTTCAATCAGGCGGCCCGCCGCCCAGCCGATGGCAAGGCCCAGGCCCGCGCCCAGGATAATCTGCTTGGCCAGCAGTGTGGGAATGTTGATGTCGCCGCCGGCCGCGAGTGTGGCGAGCACGGCGGTGAGCATGTAGGCGACGGGGTCGTTGGAGCCCGATTCGACCTCGAGCAGCGAGTCGGTGCCGCCCCTCAGCGACAGGCTGTGCTCGCGCAGCACGCTAAAGACGCTCGCCGCATCGGTCGACGCCACGACCGATCCCAGCAGCAGGCCGTCGATCCAGTCGAAGCCCAGCACAGAGTGGGCGAACACGCCGGTGATACCGGCAGTGATGACGACACCGAGCGTGCTCAGCAGCACCGCCGGCGCAGCGACGGGCTTGGCGCGGTCGATATTGGTGTTAAAGCCGCCGTAGAACATGATGAACAGCAGCGCCGTGCTGCAGATGGTTTCGGTGAGTGCGTAGTCGCTAAAGTCGATGTGCGCCGGGCCGTTGACGCCCAACAGCATGCCGAGCGCGATAAAGATGAGCAGGGTGGGGAAGGGGAGTTTTCTGCCGACGGGTTTGATGGTCAGGCACAGAATAATGACGAGGCCGATAAAGAGAAGAATCTGGTTCATAGGGAGTGTCCGCTCCTGGGTGGTTGGCGTGGCACGGTCAGTTGTCTGCGGTTATTTGTACCCAAAGATGGTGGGTTTATGGGGTTGGATTGCGGGCGTGCGCGATATCGGCATAGACGGCTGCCGTCTTTGCCTCTGCTCGGAAACCCTTTCCAGCTTTATTGCAACGGAGTACAATGGGTAACGTTTAAGTTCAACTTGAAGTTTTAGTTGCGGCACCGGGCTTCGGCCGCAATGCAAGGAGAGGCGTACCATGGCGATCTATGTGACATCTGATGCTCACGGGCACGTGCGTGCGCTTGACGAGGCCCTGTCTAAGATCTCGTTGACGTCCGACGACACGCTGTACGTGCTGGGCGACATGATCGATCGCGGGCCCGATCCGGTCGGCGTTATTAAGCTCGTGCGCTCGCTGCCCAACGCCCGCGTGCTCAAGGGCAATCACGAGCAGATCATGCTCGATGCCATCATTGGCCAGGATCCGCTCGATGCCGAGACCTGGGATATCAACGGTGGCTGGACGACGCGCGAGCAGCTCAACGACATGGAATTTGAGGCATACGAGGAGCTCGTGCGATGGATGGCCGCGCTGCCGCTCTACGCGGTGGTCGAGACTGCCGAGCGGCCGTACCTGCTGGTGCACGCCGGCATTCAGACCGAGGCGGCGCGTGCGTTTTTGCTTGAGCATGGTGTCGATTGCGGCGACGGCAGGGGAGCGGTCGATGCCGATCGCGAGCTGCTGCAGCAAATGCTCGCCGTACAGTCGTCCGATGACTTGCTCTGGATTCGCCATGGCTATTGGGATGCCCCGACGGGGCTGCTTTCTGCCGAGGGCAAGGGTTCGGTCGTGGTGAGTGGCCACACGCCAACGGTGTCGCTCGGGCGTTATTGCGAGGTCGGTGGTCTTGCGGGGCTCGATGAGGAATCGGGACGAGGGCAGATCGTGCGCTTGGGCGGCGAGGACACTGCCGGCGTGCCCGATCGCATCGATATCGATTGCGCCGCCGCCACCGGCTCCGAGTTCGGTCGCGTGGGCATCCTGCGCCTGGACGACGGGGCGGAGTTCTACGCGAACATCAACCCGGGCGAATAATCGGTGCAAGGGGTAGCTAATGGTAGCGCGCAGAGATGTGGTGTAAGAGGCGGGGCATGCCCCGCCTCTTCCCTTTCTTGAAAGGGAGGGGACACCGCCTAGAATTCGTCGTTGGAGTAATGAAGGTGACGAATGGAAGGAAAGGCGATGCCCCAAGAAGA
>DBFWDM010000264.1:0-1703 GCA_048484635.1 Collinsella sp. | reverse complement strand
TTCCGCCGCCGTCATGGTCTTCGCCGCCATCGCCGCCGTCATTTGCGCCAATACCGATGCCTACGAGGCCATCCATCACTTTTTGGAGACCCCGCTGTATGTGGGTCTGGGCAACCTTACGGCCGGTCTCACCGTTGAGCTTTTCGTCAACGACTTTCTCATGGCGATTTTCTTTTTGTTGGTGGGTATTGAGCTTAAGTACGAGATGACGGTCGGCGAGCTCAAGAATCCGCGTCAGGCCATGCTTCCCATGCTGGCGGCCGTGGGTGGCGTCGTCGTTCCCGCCTGCATCTACCTGATCTTTAACCATGCCGGCGCCCGCAACGGTTGGGCCATCCCCATGGCAACCGATATTGCCTTTGCGCTGGGCGTGCTGTCGCTTTTGGGCAACCGCGTGCCCAACGGCGTGCGCGTGTTCTTCTCGACGCTCGCCATCGCCGATGACCTCATCTCCATCGCCGCCATCGCCATCTTCTACGGTCAGAGCCCCAATCCGTTTTGGTTGGGCGCCGCCGCGCTGGTGACCTGCGCGCTCGTGTGGCTCAACAAGACGCAGCATTACCGCCTCGCCCCGTATTCGGTACTGGGCCTGCTGTTGTGGTTCTGCATGTTCAAGAGCGGTGTACATGCCACGCTCGCCGGCGTCATCCTGGCCTTTACCATTCCGGCCAAGTGCGGCGTCAAGCTCGATAGCCTCACCGATTGGTTGGGCGAGTGCCTGCCGCTGCTCGATGACCGCTACGACGACGAGGCGCACATCTTGGGCCAGCATGACTTTACCGTCTCGACCACCAGGGTCGAGCGCGTCATGCACCGCGTGACCCCGCCGCTCATCCGCATGGAGCGTCTGATCTCCACGCCGGTCAACTTTGTGATTCTGCCGATCTTTGCGTTCGTGAACGCACAGGTTCGCCTAGTGGGCGTGGACATGAGCACGCTGCTCACCGACCCGGTGACGCTCGGCGTGTACTTTGGCATGCTGCTGGGCAAGCCGATCGGCATCTTTGGCATGACGTTTGCCCTGGTTAAGTTTAGGGTCTGCGAGCTGCCGCATAACGTTAACTGGCACATGATTGCCGGTGTGGGCATTCTGGGCGGCATCGGCTTCACCATGTCGATCCTCATCAGCGGCCTTGCCTTCCCGACGGCCCAGTTTGAGGTTCTGGCTGCCAAGGCCGCCATCCTTGCCGGTTCGGTCACCGCTGCCGTGCTCGGTATGATCTACATGAGCGTGGTCTGCAAACACCCCGCGCCCAAGGACGAGTAGGCGCGTAAAAAATTGGGGCCGGGCATGCCCCGGATGCCCTCGTGTGCAAAAAACGCCGTTTGTGAGTACTGTCACAAACGGCGTTTCATTTTACGCACTAAAAATAATGGACAACTACATGCTGCTTGTACGTTAACGAGTAGCCGGTAGATTAGAAAATGACAATAAGGTCCTTAAAAAGAGGGCGAACGAGGCCAAAAAGGGCTGTTTTTGCCAAAAATCGCTGCCACTAAAAAAGTAACAGTACTCATATTTGCGCTTTTTTGAACACAAGCCCTAAAACAAGCCTCGCCAAGGGTCGCGCGCGCAGACGTGGTGTAAGAGTGTCCTGAGGTCCGTCGCTGCAAGTCCCGATGTTACTCCTTCTTGAGACCGCGCTTCTCGACTATCTCGTCCACTATCTCCCTGGCGCGCCGCCCGAGCGCGCGGCGCCTCC
>DBFWDM010000263.1:0-2674 GCA_048484635.1 Collinsella sp. | reverse complement strand
CGGCGGTGAGGACGGGAAGGAGGAGGGCGCCTAGGCGCCGAAAGCGGCACATCCGCGTTGGCGAATCCGGTGTATCCGCGTTGGCGCGATTGGCGAAAATGCGTTGGTGGAAATGGTGAAAATTATATTGACGCTAACAGCAGGCAGGACAGCAGGTCGTCGAGCGTGCGGCTCCTGACCGGTATGAAGCGGTGCTTCCGGGAGTAGCCGAGCGTCGCGGTGAACACGCTGAACTCGAAGACCTCGCCCTCCGAGTCGACGAGCCTCATGCCCTCCTTCCAGTCGAACTGCAGCTGCCTGCCCGGGGGCGTCTCGAACCGCGGGTGCGGCTCGCGGCCGCCCACGCCCCCGAAGGGCACGTCGCGGGCCCGGCACCATGCGGTGAAGGCGCCGTACCCGGGCAGCCCCTCCCCGCGGCCCTCGCGCAGGAACGCGTACACGGCCATCTTGGTCATCCCGGGCAGCTGGGCCTTCGCGCGGATCACCTCCTCGAGCGGGTCGAAGGCGCTGCCCCTCGCGGACCTCCCGTCGGCGGCGGCCTCGCCCTCCCGCCAGTACTTGGCGACCGTGTGCCGGTCCATGCCGTGCCTCCTCGCGATCTCGCTGAAGTTCGGCTTCGCGCCGGACCCCCTGTAGACGTTCAGCTCTCCCATTACGTTTCGCTCCATATCCCGCTCCTCCCGGGTCGGATACCCGATCGGAGCATAGTTCCGTTAGCGCAGTTGGTGAAAGTACGTTAGCGGGGTCGGCGAAAGCGCGTTAGCGCATTCGGCGAGATGCGTTTGCGAAAGTGGTTAATTTTAGATTAGCGCTAACAACGTCCAGTACCTCCGGGGGTTTCCGGCCGGCGTCGTGCCGCCGTAGGCGTAGCCCCGGCGGGCCAGGAACGCCAGGAGCCGCTGCTTCGCCGCCGCGAGCCTCGCGGTCGCCGCGTCGTGGGCCCCGGCGAGGTCCCTGAGCCCCTCGATCTCGGGGGACGGCACCCATACCGGGGAGATATCGTGCGACAGTATCGCCTTGGCCATCCTGGCCGCGTCGTTGCGGTCGTTCTTGGACGAGAGGTCTGCCGCCGACCTCGGGACCCTGGAGACGGCCGCGACGACGCAGTCGACGCCGAGCCCGGAGAGCTCCCTCTGCGGGGCGAAGCCGAGGTAGCCGCTCTCGTAGGCGGCGAGCGACGGGCCGGGGAAGCCCGACATCCACTCCGCGACCTCGCCCCAGGGGTTGCCGCGGAACCTCCTCGTCACTGTCTCGCCCGTCTCCGCGTCGAGCGCGCAGACGGTGGTGGACCTGAGGTGTACGTCCATTCCGAAGGCGGTAGAATATCTAGGCACGGGAGCCTCCCAACCTCGTTGCGGCGCGGCTGCGCCTCTGGCACTTCAACAACATTGTCGCAGCCCCGACCCGCGGTCACGAGCGGGGGCTCCTGTCGTTTCCGTGCCCTCGGATTGGGTCATAGTGTCTGACTTTGCCAACACATCGGCGTTGCCGTGGTAGTCATGGGCTAGTCATTGGGGACGTTCTTAAACGACTAGTCATTCAAGAATGTCCCCAATGACTACCCGCAGAATGAGCGTGGATAATCTCCCGTTTTTTGCTTGGTGACGGGCTCAAAGTGGGAGATTATCCACGTTCATCCGGAAAGTGTCCGAAAATCCACGCTCGTTCCCTTTGGATCACATTGTCCGTGGCCGGCAGCTGTGCAACGCTGGTTCGCGTGGCGGCGTATAATCGGCGGCAGATGACTTGGACGTTAGGAAACCATGACCGATAGCATGCAGCAGATGGCGCTCGACACGCTCGGCGCCTATTTTGGCTACACCTCGTTTCGCCCGGGACAGGACCGCATGGTCGATGCGATCCTTGCAGGCCGCGATGCGCTGGGTGTTATGCCCACGGGCGCCGGCAAGTCCATTTGCTACCAGGTGCCCGCGCTCATGCTGCCCGGCATCACCTTTGTGGTGAGTCCGCTGCTGTCGCTTATGGAGGACCAGACCCGTGCGTTGCTCGCGGCGGGTGCGCGACCCAGCTATCTCAACTCCAGCCTTACTCCGGCCCAGCAAAATACCGTGCTCAAACGGGCACGCGAGGGCCGCTACCAGCTTATGTACGTGGCGCCCGAGCGCCTGCTCGAGCCGCGCTTTTTAGCCTTTGCGCAGGAGGCTGCGGCGGACGGCGGCATTGGCGTGCCGCTCGTGGCCATTGACGAGGCCCACTGCGTGAGCCAATGGGGCCAGGATTTCCGCCCCGCCTATCTGCAGATTCGTGAGTTCATCGATTCCCTGCCGCAGCGCCCCATCGTGGCGGCGTTTACCGCTACGGCGACCGAGCGCGTGCGCGCGGATATTCAGCAGATGCTCGGCCTGCAAAACCCCGCGACGGTGGTGACGGGCTTCGATCGCAAGAACCTCTACTTTGGCTGCGAGGAGATGGGCGACAAGGCCAAGGCCGCGTGGGTGCGTGACTACGTGATCGCGCATTCGAGCGAGAGCGGCATCGTGTATTGCTCGACCCGCAAGACGGTCGATGCGCTGGCAGGCGAGCTTGCCGAGGCACTGGGCCCCAGCGGCATTCGCGTTGGCCGCTACCATGCCGGCATGGGCAACGACGCCCGCCGGCAAAGCCAGCGCGCCTTTATCGACGACGATATCCAGGTGATGGTTGCCACCAACGC
>DBFWDM010000262.1:0-10879 GCA_048484635.1 Collinsella sp. | reverse complement strand
TTGACCTGCGCCGCTACGGTTCCTGCAAGCACGCCGGCTACGGTCTGGGCTTCGAGCGCTTGGTCATGTATCTGACCGGCGTGGGCAACATCCGCGACGTCCTGCCGCACCCGCGCACCGTGGGCAACGCCGACTTCTAATTGTCGAACGCTAGCTCGCGTCGCCACACGCCAACACTCATCGCACAAGCGTCTCTCGACATCGGTCGAGAGACGCTTTTTTCAACAGCATCCGTCAAGCTTTTGGCAAGTTTTTGGTCAGTTGAGCAGGGCTGTTGAAAACTCGACCCGCCGTTTGCCGACGACTACCGACCGCCCAGAGCGCCCTGCGCCCCTGGGAAAGCCCCGCGTCTTAGGCTCCATACCGTCGCCACCCAAAACGGAAAGGACGTGGGCACCATGACCGAAGCCGCTGTTGAAACCTACGACACCACGACTAGAGGCGCCGCCTCGATGGCAGCCTATCGCGCCGTTCGTATCCTGCAGCTCTTGAGCGAAAACACCGGCGAAGACAAGGCCATGCTTTCCGATGAGCTGATCCGGCGCCTCGCCCATCCCGACGACCCCGCCCGCATGCCCATCTCGGCGGCGCGGCGCAGCATCTACACCGCCATCTCCGCGCTTCGCCATGCCGGATACGAAATTGAGTACAAACGCGGCGTGGGCTACAAACTTCTTACCCGCCCGCTCACCGATGAAGAGATCATCCGGCTCCACGGTATGGTCATGCGCAACCGCTCCACGCCTATCGCTATCCGCAAGAGCATGGCGCAGCACTTAGTTGCCATGGCGAGTGCCGACGTTCGCGGCTACCTCGATACACCCGAACCCGTTCCGAGCGCAGGCAGCAAGGCTACCAAGGCAACACGCACGCCCATCAAGCGCATCGACACGTGCGAGCTCGTCGAGCAGGCCATCGACCACGGAACCACGGTGAGTTTTGATATTTCGAGCGTTACGACGCGTGGCGAAACCGAAGCAGCACGGATGACGCTGCGTCCCTTTGCCATCAGGCAGCGCGATGGCATCTCGTATCTGCTGGGAACGGTCTACGACGCCCGAGGCGCCGATGACACGTTGCGTACCGTAGAGATTGGCCGAATGAGAAACGTCACCACACGTCTCCTCGACGGCAAGAAGCTCTTCGCCGCCCTAGACGAGGACGACGCCTCCTCCGCCGCATAAGACCCTCCGCCGCCCATTCGACTACCCGCACCGCCCATCCGATTCTGTATTAAAAAACCCGCCAGGCTGTTGTAAAAATGGACATCAGCGCTACTATAGTTCCACTTGCACTTTGTCCCAGTGCAGTGTTTCCAGCCATTTTTATACTGGGGGTAATGATATGAAGGACATCACCATCAGCCGCAGGAGCCTCCTGGTCTCCGCCGGCCTGCTCGCGCTCGCCCCGCTCGCCGGGTGCGGCGGCAACTCTGGTTCCGGCTCTGCTGCCGCCGGTTCCGACTACACCATCGGCGTTCTGCAGCTCACCGAGCACTCCGCACTCGATGCCGCCAACGACGGCTTTGTCAAGGCCATCAAGGAGAGCGGCCTTAAGGTCAAGATCGACCAGAAGAACGCCCAGAACGACCAGTCCACGTGTAAGTCCATTGCCGACAAGTTTGTGGGCGACAACGTCAACCTGATTTATGCCATCGCCACGCCCGCCGCGCAGGCTGCCGCCGGCGCCACGGCCGATATCCCCATCGTGGGCTGCGCCATCACCGACTACGCCGCCTCCGGCCTGGTCCAGGACAACGACAAGCCCGGCACCAACGTCACGGGCGCTTCCGACCTCACCCCGGTCGCCGAGCAGCTCGAGATGATGCAGAAGGTCCTGCCCGACGTTAAAAAGGTCGGCCTGCTCTACTGCACCGCCGAGTCCAACTCCGACGTCCAGATCAAGGCCGCCAAGAAGGAGCTCGACAAGCTGGGCCTCGAGTACACCGATTTCACCGTCTCGAGCTCCAACGAGATTCAGTCCGTCGTCGAGTCTGCCGTGGGCAAGGTCGACGCGCTGTACTCCCCCACCGACAACACCATCGCCGCGGGCGCCTCGCAGGTGGGCCAGATCTGCAAGGAGAACAAGCTTCCCTTCGTGACTGGCGAGGAGGGCATGTGCATGGCCGGCGGCCTGTTCACCCTCTCCATCAATTACGAGGATCTGGGCTACGCCGCGGGCGAGATGGCCGTCAAGATTCTGAAGGGCGAGGCCAAGCCCGAGGATATGCCGATCAAGCACCTCTCGAGCAAGGACCTGGTCGTCGTCAAGAACGACGAAATGGCCGAGGCCCTGGGCATCGACCTTTCCGCTCTGGACGAGTAGCGCCATGCGCGGTAGCGCGTCTAGGGCACGCACTCGCGCCGTTGACGTGTTATTCAATATCTGAGCCACAGGGGCGAACGCCAAAGACCGGCGTTCGCCCTGCTTGTTTCGGATGAGTCAAAACATCCGGCCGCAGCTCTTTTATGCATTGTTACCGCTATCATGGTGACTCACGTGTCCACCCTATCCTAGGAGGTATGAAGCATGCTCATTGCATTGCAGGGCGCCGTTTCGCAGGGCGTCCTCTGGGGCATTATGGTGCTTGGCGTGTTTATCACGTTCCGCCTGCTCGACATTCCCGATATGACCTGCGACGGCAGCTTTGCCCTCGGCGGCTGCGTCTGCGCCGTGCTCATCGTCAATAACAACGTCGACCCGCTGCTCGCCGTGCTGGCCGGCATGTGCGCCGGCGCCATCGCGGGCGCCGTCACGGGCATTCTGACCACCGTCTTTGAGATTCCCGCGATCCTCGCCGGAATCCTCACCCAGATCAGTCTGTGGTCCATCAACCTGCGCATCATGGGCAAATCCAATACGCCCATTCTTGCCAAGGGCACCGTGTTCTCGGCCGTCAGCAACATGACGGGCCTGCCGCAGTCCACCGTCGCCATCATCTTGGGCATCCTGCTCGCCGTGGCTATCGTTGCCATCCTGTATTGGTTCTTTGGCACCGAGATCGGCTCGGCACTGCGCGCCACCGGCAACAACGAGTACATGATCCGCGCTCTGGGCGTCAACACCAACTCCACCAAGATGATCGCCCTCGTGCTCTCCAACGCCCTCATCGGCCTTTCGGGCGCGCTCATCTGCCAGAGCCAAAAGTATGCCGACATTGGTATGGGCACCGGTGCCATCGTTATCGGTCTTGCCGCCATTGTTATCGGTGAGGTGCTCGGCCGTCTGCTGCCCGGCGGTCTCACGCAGTTTAGCGTCCGTCTTGCCTCCGCCGTCTTTGGCTCCGTGGTGTACTTCCTTATCCGCGCCATCGTGCTGCAATTGGGCATGGACGCCAACGACATGAAGTTGCTCTCCGCCGTGATCGTCGCCGTGGCCCTGTGCGTACCCGTGGTTTGGGAGCGCTATAAGCTCCGCAGCTCCTACACGAAGGGGGATGAGGCAGATGCTTAAGCTCTCGCACGTCAAGAAGACCTTTAACAAGGGCACCGTCACCGAGAAGCGCGCGCTCACCGGCGTCGACCTCACCCTGAATGACGGCGACTTTGTAACCGTGATCGGCGGCAACGGCGCCGGCAAGTCCACGCTGCTCAACATGATCGCCGGCGTGTACCCGCTCGATTCGGGCGTTATTGAGCTCGACGGCACCGACATCTCGCGCCTGAGCGAGTCGCAGCGCGCCAAGTACCTGGGCCGCGTGTTTCAGGACCC
Source organism: Collinsella sp. (assembly GCA_048484635.1). GTDB lineage: Bacteria > Actinomycetota > Coriobacteriia > Coriobacteriales > Coriobacteriaceae > Collinsella. Next base: position 7,168 of record DBFWDM010000262.1, on the reverse strand, counting down.
CATGCGCGGTACCGCTGCCGACATGCAGATCGCCGAGAACTTGGCCCTCGCCAAGCGTCGCGGCCAGCGTCGCGGCCTTTCGTGGGGCGTCACCAAGGCCGAGAAAGATGAGTACGTTGAGCTGCTCAAGCGCCTGGACCTTGGTCTGGACACGCGTCTCAACGCCAAGGTCGGCCTGCTCTCGGGCGGCCAGCGCCAGGCACTCACCCTGCTGATGGCCACGCTCACCAGGCCGCGCCTGCTGCTGCTCGACGAGCACACTGCGGCCCTCGACCCCAAGACGGCATCGAAGGTGCTCAATCTGACCGAAGAGATCGTCGACGAGCACCACCTGACCACGCTCATGGTCACGCATAACATGAATGACGCCATCCGTCTGGGCAATCGCCTGATCATGATGCACGAGGGCCACGTAATCTACGACGTGGCGGGCGATGAGAAGAAGTCGCTCACCGTCGCCGACCTGCTGCAGAAGTTCGAGGAGGTCTCGGGCGGCGAGCTCGCCAACGACCGCATGCTGCTGAGCTAAACCTACCAAAAAGGGACAGGTTTATTTTGACAGGTTTTACCTGCGCAAACGTCAAAACCGCCGCAAAGGGACAGACGCCCTTGCGGCGGTTTTCGCATATTATGTCGATAATCCGATATTCAACCAGACATTCTGGCTAAGGACTAAGGAAACTGCCTTGAAAAGACTCCCCCGCCTTGCGTTAGCCGCCGCGTTGTTTGCCGGCTCGCTCGCAGGCATCCCAAGCCTCGCTTTCGCGGGGAACCTGCCCGCCGCTATTGACGGCTCCGTGGCCGTCATGCACACCAACGACATCCACGGCAGCTACAAGTACAGCTACAACGAAAGCAAGGGCACCGGCACGGTGGGCTTTGATGGACTGGCGGTTCTCTATAGCGCCCAAAGCAGCGCCCCCGATCTTTTGCTCGATGCGGGCGACACCTTCCACGGACAGTCCTTCGCCACCATGAGCGAGGGCAAGAGCATCGCCGAGCTCATGGACACCTTCTACGCCGACGGCTACGATGCGACCACGCCAGGCAACCACGACTGGAGCTACGGTGCGGACAAACTCCGCACCATGACCGGCTACAGCACCACTGGCACGCCCTTCGCCATGCTCTGCGCGAACGCGAAGTCTACGAGCGGCGTATGGAGTTCGAGCATCACCAAGACACTCGATCGCACCTGGGAGGATAGCGAAAATCACTCCACATTCGACTACAAAATCAAGGTCGGCGTCGTGGGTGCCATGGATGAGTCGCTGGGATCCTCGCTGCGCGCGGACCTGGTCGCGGGCACGTCGTTCTCGAGTGCCGCGAACGCCATCAATACCGAGGCAGAACAGCTGCGCAGGGAGGGCTGCGATGTTGTTGTGTGTATCGCGCATACGCTCAACGCCAAGACCTTTGCCACACGGCTCCGTGGCGTCGATGCCCTTATCGCAGGCCACGAGCACATCAACCTTAACGAGAAGGTGACGGGAGCCGACGGCAAGACGATCCACGTTGTCGAGGCAGGCAGCGCCTTTGCCGAGGTGGGGCTGCTTTCCATTCCGTACAAGTACGACACCAATGGCACCGAGACGACCGACGATGACACGGTCACGGTCCCTGCAGACGGCAGCGACGAGAAGCTCTACACCGCCAAGAACGTCAACGACCTTTTGGCAGACCCCGACAAGGGCTCCGACTACCAAAGCTGCCTTGAAGCCGTCCGCAACAAGATCAAGCCGCTCGACGAGGCCTTTGAAAACGAATCGAACAAGGTGCTCGGCGCATCCACCACCAACTATTTCTACGGCGAGGACGCCGCAGGCACGCATGGTTGGGAAATGGTGCGCACCACCGATTTCCGCCCCAGCAAGGAGGGCGATACCACCAAGGCCCAGACCATCGGCCACGTGATTTGCGGCTCCTATCTTGCCCTGACGGGCGCAGACCTTGCCATCGAGAACGCGGGTGGCATCCGCGGCGGCATCGCTGCGGGCGATGTGACTGCCGGCAACGTCATCGCTATCTCGCCCTACGGCAACACCGTGGAGACCTGGACCATGACCGGCGCGGACTTCCTGACAGCGCTCGAGCACTCACTGCAGATCAGCGACGAGTGCAACGACAGCTACGAGCTTCAGCAGGCTTATGTGGCGGCCGGTCACACCGAGCAGGAGGCGCAAGACAAGTACAAGTGGCGCGATGACTCTGGCAGCGTTCTCTCCTTTGGCGGCATCAACGTGACGATTGATTGGACACAGCCCGAGGGCAAGCGCATTGTGAGTGCCACACTCACCAAAGACGGCAGCACGCTCGACCCCGCCAAGACCTATACCGTCGCCACCAACAACTACATCATCACCAACACGACCGACTTTCCCACCTTTGCACACGCCACCAAGTACACCGAGTGGGGCACGTGCGAGGCGGCGCTGAGGGCGCTGATCGGGCAGAACGGCTGGGAGAGCAAGATGGCCGGGCTCGCCGGCACCATCAGCTTTGGCTCCGCTGCCGTGGACCCCACGCCCACACCGGCCCCGACGCCTAAGCCCTCGCCTAAGACGGACACGACGACCACGAAGGTCATCACCAAGAAGACGACCGGTAAGCTCGCCGCAACGGGAGACCACACGCTGGCAGTAGTTGGCGCGTGCCTTATCGGCGGCATCATCGTCATCATCCTCGGCATTATCTGGAAGCGTCGACGCTAAGCTACACCGCCGGGCCTTGCAGCCCCGCCGCGTAAACCTTATATCGAGCACAGAAGCCCGTCCGATGTGATCGGACGGGCTTCTTGGTGGGTATCATGGTTGGACGATCATTAGGAGGTTTTCCCTACATGGAATTGTTTGAGCCGATTCTTCATTTCTTTGAGCAACGGTGGGTCCACAACATCATCTGGGCCGTCATCTTGGCGATAGGCACCGCCGTCGCCGCCAAGGTCGTATCCAAGACCCTGAACCATCTGCTTAACCGAGACGATAACCCGCTACCGGCATCGAGTATCTTCATCAACATCGCGCGCGCCGTCATCTGGATGATCGGCGGCAGCTTTATCCTCGACAACTGTTTTGGCATTAATGCAAACGCCCTCGTCGCCGCTCTTGGCGTCGGCGGCATCGCCATCTCCCTGGGTTTCCAGGACACGCTCTCAAACCTTATCGGCGGCATGCAAGTGACCTTTATGGGCATCATCAAGCCCGGCGACAATATCGAGGTCGACGGTGTGTCGGGCGTGGTCCAAGACATCACTTGGCGCCATACAACGATTGAGGATGCCTGTGGACAGACCATCATTGTGCCCAACTCCAACATCTCCAAGAACACGCTCGTGCATTTGATGCCCTTTGGACGCGTGGCCGTGCCCGTTGCCGTAAAGGACACGTCTAAGTGGGCTTCCCTTGACGCGCTGGCAGACGAGCTCACGAGCGCAACCAAAACGGCCGTCTCGCCCATCTCGGGCTTTGACAAAGAGCCCTACGTGCTCTTTAGCGAAATCGGCGACTTTGGCATCAAAGGAAAGATCATCTTTATCGTCAGCGACGACAGCACCACTTTCACCGCTGCCGACGCCTGCATCCGCGCCATCGCCCCCATCATCGCCTAAACCACCGCAAAGGGGTCAGGCATCTTTGTAGTGGTTTTCATTCGTGGTACCATGGTTCATATAGTTGTTTAAACGACTAAGGGAGCAACATTATGGAAGAGGCCTATCGTCAAGCACGCAAGCGCGGCGAGCAAGGACGTCGACGCGCCATTAGCCAAAGCGAGCATCCATACCTTACGGACCTCGATAGCTTGGTTGCTCAGCTCCCCTTAGGTCAGCGAGAGAATGTCGGCCTGCGGGATATTCCGCTCGAAATGGTCGTCGGCACGGTCACCAAGGGCCGTCAGTCCGCCTTTTCGTGTAACTTTATGCCCCTGCTTCCGTTTAGCACCGAGTTCGCCCGCAAGTGGTCCAACCTCTACGACATCCAGGTGACCGAGGGCTATCGCGACCCCGTCATCGTCACCGAGTTCATGCATCGGTTCTATGTCCAAGAAGGCAACAAACGCGTCAGTGTCCTCAAATTCCTAGACGCCCCGACGGTTTCGGCCAAGGTCACCCGTCTCTACCCCGGCACATGGGATTCCGTCGAAAGCCGCCTGTACGGCGAGTTCTGCGCGTTTTGGCGCGTCTGCCCCCTATACGAGATCGAGTTCTCGCGTGAGGGAAGCTACGAAACGCTCGCGAAGATGCTCGGTCAGAACCTTATCGAAAAATGGCCGCAGAAAAAGGTCGACTACCTACGCCACACCTTCCTGCTCTTTAAGCGCGCCTACCTTCGCGCAGGCGGCGACCACCTGGACATTACGCCTGCCGACGCCATGCTCGTCTACCTCAATGTGTACAACCAGGACCGCCTGCTGGATACGCCGACGGATATCGTCGTAAACCGCCTGTGCAAGATCTGGCGCGAGCTGGTCATTGCCGGCAAAAATGACGAGGACAAGGTCGATCTTGTCGAAGCACCGAGCGTCGACGAGGAGGAGACGCCCGCCAAGTCCACCTCTGGCGTGCTCAACTTCTTTATGGGCAAGACCGTCTACTCGACGTCCAACCCCCTGCGCATCGCCTTTATCCATGAGTTCCCCTGTGCGACGTCGAGCTGGGACAGCCTGCACGACCAAGGGCGTCAGTATCTCGATGAGCACTTTGGCGGTATCGTGCGCACCGAGGCGTTCGAGGACTGTCACGATCCGGATGTGTTCTACGCCGCCGTGGAAACGGCTGTCAAACATGGAGCAAACGTCATCTTCTCGACCTCGCACCGCCTGATGGAATACACACTCAGAGCTGCCGTTGAGTATCCCCAGGTTCGGTTCCTTAACTGCTCTATCGGCCTTCCCCACCAAAGCGTCCGTTCGTACTTTGGCAAGATGTACGAGGCCAAGTTCCTCCTGGGCGCCCTTGCCGCCAGCATGGCGGACAACCATCGCATCGGCTACCACGCGTCGGTCTTCGCATCCGGCGCGCTCAGCGAGATCAATGCCTTTGCCATCGGCGCCTCGCTGCTCGACCCCCGCGCGCAAATTATCCTCACCTGGGGCGATGTGCCCGCCGGCGGTCTTGCCGAGGCCATGTGCCGCGAAGGCGTGAGCGTCATGACCGGCGCTGACATGTCAAAGTCGCTCGAAGACCCTACGGCCTACGGACTCCACCGCCTGGTCGATGGCAAGGTTTCCGGCATCGCCATGCCGGTATGGAACTGGGGCCGTTACTACGAGCTCATCGTTCGCAGCCTTCTGCACGGCACGTGGGACGAGACCAGCGATGACAACCAAGTGCGCGCCGTCAACTACTGGTACGGCATGAGCTCCGGCGTTATCGACATCCGTTACGCTCCGGGCCTACCCTACCAGACGCGCAAACTCGTGCAGTTGCTCCGCAACGGCATTGTCGAGGGATCCATCAACCCCTTTGGCGGCGAGCTCCACAGTCAGAACGGCGTGGTACAGATCGAAGGCTTCCCTCCGCTGCCGAGCACGCAGATTGTCGAGATGAATTGGCTGGCGGATAACGTGGTAGGCACCATTCCGCAGCTCGACGATGAGCCGAAAGTCCCTGCCCTATGAAAATCCTTGCCATAGCCGATACCGAAGAACGATGCCTTTGGGAGTGCTTTCGCAAGGAACGCTTTGAGGGAGTCGACCTGATTTTGTCCGCCGGCGATCTGGACCCGGACTATCTTGAGTTTTTGGTTACGGTCATCAACAAACCGCTCATCTACGTGCGCGGCAATCACGATGACCGCTACGCACGTCATGCACCGGGTGGATGTATCTGCGTAGAGGACAGCGTGTACACGTACCGAGGGATTCGCATTGCGGGCCTTGGCGGGTCCATGCGTTATCGCGACGGCGCCAACATGTACACCGAACGCGAGATGTCCAAGCGCATGCGTAAGCTGTCGCGTAAGGTTAGGATGGTCGGCGGGTGCGACATTCTGCTTACCCATGCACCCGCCGCCGGTATGGGTGATCTGGACGATCTGCCGCATCGAGGATTCGAGTGTTTTAACACAGCACTCGAATCCTGGAATCCCGACTACATGGTGCACGGGCATGTGCACCAAAGCTACGGTTGCGATTTTCAGCGCGAGCGTCAGCATGTGTGTGGAACGACGATCATCAACGCCTGCGGCTATACGCAGTTTGAGCTCGACCAGACGCACTACCCCATCCGCGGCTGGCAAGCAGCTTGGCTCAACTCACAAACCATGCGCCGCGAGCTCAAACGCCACGAAGCCATCGAGTCTTCAACAGCCAGAACACCCTGGTAACCACCATAAAGGGGACACTGTCCCCTTTGTGGTGGTTTTGACCCGAGATAGCAAGAAACCCGGTCCTGCACAAGGCAGAACCGGGTTTCTTTAGCAATGCTTGCTTTGCTCAGGCAGTAACTAGCAGTTACTCAGCCAGGAAGTCACGCTGGACAGCGGGATCGACCTTGACGCCAGGGCCCATGGTGGAAGACACGGAGATGGACTTGACGAACTTGCCCTTAGCAGAAGAGGGCTTGACGCGCAGGATCTCGGTGTACAGGGCAGCGTAGTTCTCGACGAGCTGCTGCTCAGAGAAGGACTTCTTGCCCAGGGGCACGTGGCAGATGCCGTAGCGGTCGGCGCGGTACTCAACGCGGCCAGCCTTGAGCTCGGAGACCATCTTGGCGACGTCCATGGTCACGGTGCCGAGCTTGGGGTTCGGCATGAGGCCACGGGGACCAAGGATCTTACCGATGCGGCCAACCTTGGCCATCATGTTCGGCGTAGCGATAGCGGCGTCGAAGTTGATCTCGCCCTTCTGAATCTGGGCGACGAGCTCGTCGGAACCGATGATGTCGGCGCCGGCAGCCTCAGCCTCACGGGCCTTCTCGCCCTCGGCGAAGACGGCAACACGAACGGTCTTGCCGGTGCCGTGGGGCAGGGAGATGGAACCACGGATGTTCTGGTCAGCCTTACGAGTATCGATGCCCAGACGGAAGTGAGCCTCGACGGTCTCGTCGAACTTGGCGGTGTCGAGCTCCTTGATGAGCTTGGCAGCCTGAAGGGGGGTGTAGAGCGTGGCGCGGTCGATCTTCTCGGCAGCGGCGTTATAGCTCTTACCATGCTTAGCCATGTGCATTACC
>DBFWDM010000261.1:0-16130 GCA_048484635.1 Collinsella sp. | reverse complement strand
GATGGCACGTGTGCACAACTTCTCAGCTGGCCCGGCCGCACTGCCTACAAGCGTGCTCGCCGAGATCGCCGACGAGATGATGGACTACCGCGGTTGCGGCATGTCCGTGCTCGAGATGAGCCATCGATCTAGCATGTACCAACAGATCATCGACGACGCCGAGGTAACCCTGCGTCGCCTGCTGAGCATCCCCAACAACTACCGCGTCCTGTTTTTGCAGGGCGGCGCCACGCTGCAGTTTGCGGGCATCCCCATGAACCTCATGCGCCGCGGCCGCGCCGGCTACATCGTGACCGGCAACTTTGCCAACAAGGCATACAAAGAAGCCGACAAGTACGGCGAGGCCGTGCTGCTCGCGAGCTCCGAGGACACCAACTTCGACCGCATCCCCGACATGGCCGACATCAACGCTCGCATTGCCGCCGAGGCCGCGAGCGACGGGCTCGACTACGTTTACATCTGCCAGAACAACACCATCTTTGGCACCATGTACCACGAGCTGCCCGCTTGCGGCGACGTACCGCTGGTCGCAGATGTCTCGAGCTGCTTTTTGTCGCAGCCGCTCGATGTTGAGCGCTACGGGCTCATCTACGCCGGCGCGCAGAAAAACGCCGGCGCCGCGGGCGTGACCGTGGTCATCGTGCGCGACGACCTCATCACAGATGGCCCCGCCTTTGCGCAGACGCCGCAGTACCTGGACCTTAAGACCCAGGCCGCCAAGGGCTCCATGCTCAACACGCCCAACACCTTTGGCATCTACGTATGCGGCAAGGTGTTCCACTGGGTCGAGGAGACCGGCGGACTTGCCGCCATGGCCGAACGCAACTGGGCCAAGGCCAACCTGCTCTATGACCTGCTCGAGCACAGCGAGCTGTTCCATGGCACCACGCAGGCCGACAGCCACTCCATCGCCAACGTTACCTTCCGCTCCGGCGACACCGAACTCGACGCGGCCTTTGTCGCAGGCGCGGCCGAGCACCAGATTCAAAACGTCAAGGGCCATCGCCTGGTGGGCGGCATGCGCGCAAGCGTCTACAACGCCGTGACCATGGAAGACGTACAGGCACTGGCCTCGTACATGAAGGACTTCGAAGCGCAGCATAGTTTGAGCCCGCGATCTAACTAGCCCGCAACCCGCGGGCCGACCAGCCACTTCAAACCACCTGTTTAAACCAAACCTGCTAAGGAGTTTTTCATGCGCAAGATCAAAACCATCGACGACATCACCAAGGACGGCAAAGTCGAGTTTGGCGAGGGCTACGAGTTTGTAAGCACCACCGAGGAGGCCGACGCCATTCTGATGCGCTCCACCGACCTGCACGGCTACAAGCTGCCCGAGGGCATCCGCGCTATCGCCCGCTGCGGCGCCGGCGTCAACAACATTCCCGTCGAGGAGTACGCCAAGAAGGGCGTCGTCGTCTTTAACTCCCCCGGCGCCAACAGCAACGCCGTCAAGGAGCTCGTCCTGGGCATGCTGGTGCTCTCGAGCCGCGGCGTGGTGCAATCGATGAACTGGGTGCGCGACAACGCCGACGATCCCGAGATTCAGGTCGATGCCGAGAAGGCCAAGAAGGCCTTTGTGGGCCGCGAGCTCAAGGGCAAGCGCATCGGCGTCATCGGCCTGGGCAACGTAGGTTCCAAGGTCGCCAACGCCTGCGTCGACCTGGGCATGGACGTCTACGGCTACGATCCGTTCATTTCCGTCGAGCACGCATGGGTGCTGAGCCGCGAGGTGCAGCGCGTGGGCACGCTCGAGGATCTCTGCCGCGGCTGCGACTACCTCACCGTGCACGTGCCCAGCAAGGCAGACACCATCGGCATGATCAGCACCGAGCAGATCAACCTGCTGGCCCCGGACGCCGTGCTGATCAACTACGCACGCGAGACCATCATTGACGAGGACGCCGTTGACGCCGCCCTGCGCGAGGGCAAGCTCAGCTGGTTTAGCTGCGACTTCGCCACGCCCAAGACGGTCAAGATGCCCAATACGTTTATCACCACGCACTCGGGCGCCGGCACCGGCGAGGCCGAGGCCAACTGCGCAGACATGGCCATCAGCGAGCTCAAGGATTACCTGGAGAACGGCAACATCGCCCACAGCGTCAACTACCCCGCCTGCAGCATGGGTAAGGCACGCGCCGCAAGCCGTATCGCCTGCCTGCACGCCAACGTGCCCAATATGATCGGCCAGATCACGGCAATCCTTGCCAAGGACAACGCCAACGTGCAGCGCATGACCAACGAGTCCGCCGGCGAGAACGCCTACACCATGTTCGACACCGACGAGCACCTGGACACCGGTACCATCGAAGCACTCAAGCAGATTCCGTCGATGTATCGCGTTCGCGTGATCAAATAGCGCCGGCTGATCTGACGGGCAGTTCCCCATGTGGCCCGCCCGTCACCGACATTGAATGCCCGCGGGGGCGCCTTTCGCACGAGAGGCGCCCCCGTTTTTGTGAGCACTCCATTAAATGCACCGAGCCGCTTCTTGACATACAATCTGTATGTTGACCTAACTATCTGTGAGGTGCCTATGGTTGATACAGATTTTGCTTGGCGGCTTACGCAAGGACTCGTGCGGATCGACAGTTCCGACCCAGGTGCGTATGAGGGCGAGATTGAACGCTATATCAAAGCGTTGGTTGAGGCTCAACTGGGGCGGTTGAGCCATCCGGTGCTCCATGCCGTGCAGGTTGAGGAACTCGAGGTGCTGACCGGACGCCGCAATCTCATGGTCACCGTGCCCGGTTTGAGCGACGAGCCACGGCTCGTCTACATCTGTCACATGGACACAGTCACCTTGGGCGATGGCTGGGACGCGGACATTCCGCCGCTCGGAGCGATCGTGAGCAACGATAAACTCTATGGCCGCGGTGCCTGCGATATGAAGGGTGGCCTGGCCTGCGCCATTGCCGCACTGGTCCATACGCTCGAGCGCATGGCGGCAGAAGGCGAGCCGCCCCGCCGTAGCTTCTCACTCATCTGCTCGGTCGACGAGGAGGACTTTATGCGCGGCTCAGAGGCCGCGATCGATGCCGGCTGGGTCGGCTCGCGTGAATGGGCGCTGGACACCGAGCCCACCGACGGACAGATTCAGGTGGCGCACAAGGGACGCACGTGGTTCGAGATCGAGATGGCCGGCGTGACGGCGCATGCGAGCCAGCCCTGGAAGGGCGCGGATGCCGTCGCCGCCATGGCCGAGGTCGTGTGTTCGCTCCGTCGCGCGTTTGTGGCGCTGCCCGTGCACGATGAGCTGGGGCCTTCGACCATCACGTTTGGCCAAATCGAGGGCGGATATCGCCCCTACGTCGTACCCGACCGCGCCAAAGTCTGGGTCGACATGCGCCTGACCCCGCCGACCGATACGACCGCCGCAACGCGCATGGTAGAGCAGGCCATCGCCGTCGCCGAAGCCGCCGTTCCCAGTTGCCATGGCAGCTACACCGTGACGGGCGACCGCCCCGCCATCGAGCGCGACCCGAACTCTCCCCTTCTAGCAGCGCTCAAGCGTGCTGCCGATGACGTGACGGACGCGGACACGACCGTCGGCTTCTTTACCGGCTACACCGACACCGCCGTCATTGCCGGCAAGACAGGTAACCGCAATTGCATGAGCTACGGTCCCGGGTCGCTCGCGCTCGCGCACAAGCCCAACGAATATGTATCCCACGCCGATATCGTTCGTTGTCAGCAGGTGCTAATCGCGCTCGCCGATAACGTGCTCTGGGACGCGAGCGGCCAAGTTGGGGCATAATAAGCCGCGAACAAACCGACTCGTGCGTTAGGACCGCCCATGAAAGCACTTCCGTTTCCCTGCATCCGCCCAGCTCAGGACCGCGTGCTCGAAGCGCTGCCTGCAATGGGCAGCATCCTGAGCGGCAACGATGCTCTGCGCGGAGCCATTGCCGATGGCCTGATGCTCAAGGACCCGAGTGCAGCGTATTACGTGTACGAATGCTCAGGGGAGCCGGGGCGCGTGACGGGCGTTGTGGCGATCTGCCCGGTTGGTGCGCTGGCGGGCGGCGACGCGGTTGCCGCCGATACGACCGCCGCTGCGCGCGCAATCGCCGACCTCAAGGTACAGCCCCGTCCCGTAACGCTTGTCTACGAAGCCTCTCCCGTCATGGATATCATCCTCGGCGCCGCAAAAGAGGGCGCTTCACTCTATGCCGTCACCGACCCCGCCGGCATTACGCACCGCGTGTGGGAGGTCAAGCGCGAGGACGCCGTCGGGGCCATCCGCGCCATGCTCGACCAGGCGCCGGAGCCGGCACTGGCCGACGACCCTGCCTACGCTGCCGCACTAGTCGGAGCATCACAGCTCCTGGCCGACGATGCACGTGCCGCCGGCACCTACACGGGCAAAGAGCCGTTCAACTTTGCCGTAGCTGCGCTCTTCCCCGCCGCGCAGGTCAGCGGCGGCGCGCCGCAGGTCCCGATGGGCCTGCTCACCCACCAGATCGCGCGGTTCTAGCGAGACCAGACCGCCCGGCACAAAAATCGGCAGCCCAACAAACAGGGGGCGGAGATGCAGCAGGTACATGCATCTCCGCCCCTTTTGCGTCGAGAAGTTATGCCGGCGACCCGTGCCGCCACGCTCGCGTTATCCGCGCTGCGGACCCGCAGTAGCCACGAGCGGTTCAAGCCCCAGCTCGCGCGCATAGTCCTCCTGCGTAAAGACTTCGACAAGTTCAAACGTATCGGCCGCATCGTCAAACGCAAAATGCAGCACTGAGCAGTTGCCCGGCACGCGTTCGCGCTCGTCTGCCGCCGCGCCCCGCACGTGGTCCAAAAACTCCTTGATAGCCGAGCCATGGCTCACCGCGAGCACGCACTCGTGGTCCGGACGTCGCATAAGATCGGTCAACGTCGCCGCCATGCGCTCGCGCACCTGCATCTGGCCCTCGCCGCCAAACTGGCGATAGAAGTCGCGCCACGGGCGCTTGGGCATGAGCATCACGCGCTCGGCCTCAAAGTCGCCAAAGAACCACTCACGCAGACCGTCCAGGCGCTCGTACGCCAAGCCCGGCCACAAGTTGGCGATAGTCTGCTCGGTGCGATGAAGCGTGGAGGTGTAGGCATGATCGGGCTCAATGCCGCGCGCGCGTAAAAACATGCCGGCGCGCGCCGCCTGGTCGCAACCCAACTGCGTAAGCGGCGAGTCACTCCACCCCTGAATAATGCGCTTAAGGTTGAATATCGTCTGTCCATGACGGACCAGATACAGATCTTTATTCATAGGGGTCCTTTCGTTCGTTACCAACCCAAGAGCGAAAACGCCCCGTCGCAATAGCCAAAATGAAGCACGGCACCGTTGTCGGGTAGCTCTCCCTCGCCAGTCACATACTCAAGAAACTCCTGGCAGGCTGAGCCGTGGGAAACCGCCAGCACGCAGTCGTGCTGCGGCCTGGCCATGATACGGGACAGCGCCGCGACCATACGTGCGCGAAGCTCACTTTCCGACTCGCCACCAAAGGCAACCGGATAATCACCCCAGGGCTGCGGCGGCATCTCGCGATTTGATGTGCCCTCCAGCGAGCCAAAATGCCACTCACGCAGGTCATCGACCAGCTCAATGGAACGGCCCTCGCCAACGATAAGCTCGGCCGTATGCCGCGCCCGGCCCAACGGCGAGGAATACACATGGTCAAAGGCCACGCCGCGCGCCTCAAACGCCGCGCGCGTCGCCAGCGCCTGCTCGCGCCCGCGCGCCGTAAGCGGCGAATCGTGCCAGCCCTGCAAAATGCTCTGCACATTGAGCTCAGTCTGCCCATGCCGCACCAAATACAGATCTGCCACACACCCTCCCCTCGTACCACCACAAAGAGGACAGGAGCCTTTGTGGTGATTTTGCCGCCGGATTGCACCGCAACGACGCACAACTACAGCAGCACGTCGGCAAGCGGACGCTTGGGTACGTGGTGCACCCGCGCCTCGTCGCGCCAATAATTGATGGAGCCGTCGGGGTTGGAATCGATCGCATCGATCACCTGTGTCTCGGCCGGAACGCCAAACGCCATGATCAGCTTGAGCTCATACTTGTCGTTATCGAGCCCCATGGCATCGATCGCGTGGGGCGTAAAGGCCTTGAACATGCAGGCTGCCACCTCGGGCGTGGCGCTGCGGGCGGCGAGCATCATCGTCTGCGCGGCAATGCCCGTGTCGACCTCGGTAATGGGAGCGGCGGGCTTGCCCGGAACGGCGCGCTCGGCCAAAATCGCGATGTAGCCGGTCGGGCGCTCACCCTCGGCAGGACCCGGCCAATCCTTAAGCGCACCGGCCCATGCAAGCTCATCAAATACGCGCGCGCAATCCACGGCACCGCTCACCACATGAAAACGCAGACGCTGAGCATTGGCGCCGCAGGGAGTCAGGTGAGCCAGCTCTGCCAGCTCGAGCAAAAACTCACGCGGCACGCGCATGGACTCGTCAAAACGGCGGCACGTACGGGCACGACGGACCAGCGCATCAAACGCTTCCAAGCCGAGCTTTTCGCAACCCTGCTCTGCCATCGATTCGACACTCGACGGCGCCTCGGGAACTGCTTCGTTCATAGGGACCCCCAATACAAGCCAATTGTCCTTAGGAAAATCTAACCTAAAACGTAGGCAATAACGAACAGGGCTGCAATGTTCTACACCTGTTGAATAGAAAATCGTAACGTGGGGAACAACGGAAACAATTCGGGGCCTTTGGGTTACGTTTCGCCCTCTCCGACCCATACGCCAGCGCCTTTAGGCGATACTGGTTGTAACGATCAAGGCTTACGCCGCACGGAAAGGAGACATTATGGGCATCTTTAAGAACGATGACCAAAAATCGAGCCAGTTTGGATTTGACGAGAAAAGCATGGCGGGCAAAGCCGTCAAGGCCGTGCGCTGGATTTACGCCATCACGGGCGTCTTGGCGCTCGTCGCCGGCATCGCACTGCTGTTTGCGCCCGCCAAGTCCCTCGTCTTCCTAACGACCGTCTTGGGCTTCTACTTTGTGATCACGGCCGCGATCAGGCTGTTTACCGCTGTTTTCGAGCCGCTGCTGCCCACCGGCTGACGCGTGACGAGCATCATCTCCAACCTACTCATTATCTTGGGCGGCGTCATAATCCTGCGCAACCAGGCCTTCTCGACCGCGACGCTCACCACGATGGTGGTTATCGTGGCCGGCTTTGGCTGGATCGTCGAAGGTGTCATGTCCATTCTGGAGTCCGAGCTTTCGTCCAACCGTGCCCTCGCCATCCTGAGCGGCGCGCTCTCCATCATCGCCGGCATGTTCGTGTTTATCTATCCGCTGTGGTCGGCCAAGATGCTCGTCATCTTTAGCGGCGCCGCACTGCTGGTGTTTGGCGTAACGCTGATTGTTCGCGCTATTCAATTTGGCAAACTGGTGCACTAGATGTCGCGAACGCTCTTTATTGATGCAGACGCCTGCCCGGTCACGCGCGAGTCGATTGACTGCGCGCGGCGGGCGGGCGTCGCCGTTGTTATCGCCGGCAACAGCACGCAAAACCTAGAACGGCACATTCGCCGCGACGACCCGCGCGATGCTGAGCACGCGCGACGCGGATTTTGGGTCACGACGCTCGATGTGAGCGTGGGCGCCGACAGCGCCGACTTTGCCATTGTCGAACGCCTGCAGGCGGGCGACGTGGTCGTGACGCAGGACATTGGCCTGGCAAGCATGGTGCTCGGCCGCGATGCCGCCGCAATCGGTGTGCGCGGGCGTGTGTACGACAAAGCAACCATCGACATGCAGCTGTTTATTCGTCACGAGGAAAAGAAGGTGCGTCGCGCTGGCGGTCGCACCCGCGGGCCGGCAGCCTTCACCAGCGAAGACCGCGCCCGCTTTAAGCGCAACCTCACCGAGCTGCTGCACTAACCAAGGTAGATTTTTGGGACATGCCTAAAAATCTACCTTTTTGTTTTGGCAGCGGGGAATGCCCTGGTCACAGGGGTAGATCGTAAGACATGTCCCAATAATCTACTTAAAGGCCAACGGCGGATAGGATAAGGCCCCAGCCGGCGCCGATGACGTACATCATGACCAGGAACACGACGTTTTCGCGGGCGCTGCGGTTGGTGCGGAACAGCACCAGGTAGCCCACGCCGGCAGAAATGAGCGTGCCGGCGAGCATCGGGGCCAGCTGCAGCGCGCCTTCCAGGTACAGTTGCGTGATGACGACGCTGGCCGAGCAGTTGGGAATCAGGCCGACAAGCGCCGAGCCCAGGACCGCAAGCGTCTCGTTGCCGCGCAGGAACTGCCCGATCGCCGACTCGCCAAAGATCTCGAGCACGGCGACCAGAATCAGCGTCACCAGGAAAATGAATACCGACACCTGCACGGTATGCGAGATCGCGCTGCGGATGATCGACACGATGGGCGCGCCCTCGTAGGAGTGGCTGTGGTCGTGGTGGCGCTCGTGCTCGTCCGCGTGACCATGATCGTGGCTGTGGTCGTGCCCGTGCTCGTCCTCATCCTCGTCACAGCCGCAATGATCGCGTTCGCACAGCTCGTGGATGTGATCAGCACTTACGCCCGCCTCGGCCACTTCATCAATGATGTCGCCCCCGGTATGGTCGTCGTGCGCGCAGTTCACATGAGCCGGATTGGCAGCGGTCCCCAGCACGGTACGGTGAATCGCCGCATGCGCGCGGGCATTACGACGAAGGCCGCGGATAGCCGCATCCACGATAAAGCCCGTGACCAGCGCGATCAGCGCCTTCGAGGCGAGCAACATCGCCATGGTCTGCACGGGAACTTGCTCGGCGAGCAACAGCGGCAGCATCTCATCGGAGGTCGAAAGGAACACCGCCACCAACGTGCCCAAGGTCACGACACGACCGGCGTACAGCGTTGCCGCCATTGCCGAAAAGCCGCACTGCGGCACCATGCCCAGCAACGAGCCAACCACGGGACCCGCGGCGCCGGCGCGCTTGATGGCGCCGTTAACGCTGTCGCCCGCGACGTGCTCCAGGGTCTCGAGGGCCAAATATGTCACCAATAAGAACGGTACCAGCGAGAGCGTGTCCTTGCCGGCGTCGAGCAGAATATCAATCAGCAAATCCATGACGGATGGAACCTTTCGTGTCTTTCGGCAGCATTGTAAAAGTCCTAGCGGTCAACTAGGGTATTGTAGTTGTCCTAGGCGCGATGCCAATAGTTGCCCATGGTAAACTATCATCTCGCCACATCTTAATGACCCTGAGCCGCACGACGCGGCCCATCCAAGGAGCAGTTATATGAACGTTTCACAAGCACTCGAATACGAGCGCCAGCCGTTTATCCCCATGTTTATCTATGGCGATCACGGCGCCATGGAGTCCGAGCGCCAGAAGGGCGAAGAGGCCCTCAAGGTGCTCGAGACCGAGTACTTTACCGCCGAGGACGACCCCGGCTTCGACTTTGCCACCGTGCGCGACCTGTGCGACCGCAACCGCGACCTGTGCGACCAGATTGGCGAGGCACGCCTGCGCAACGTGACGCCCGCGACGCTTTCGCGCGGCCTGTCCGATGCCGACACCTGCGCCGCCATCGGCAAGATGCAAAAGCGCACCGCCGCGTCGGTCATGCGCGAGATCCGCGGCGACCGCGACGCGCTCGGTGTGGCCTACGCCCGCAAGCCCATCCAGGGCACCGTGCTCGGTATCGACATCGAGACCACCGGCCGTGCACCCGAGCGCGGTTACATCATCAATGTGGGTTGGGAAATCATGGAGCTCACCAGCGACGCCGTCCCGCACGACGCCGAGGCGCACTACTGCGGTCTGCCTGACATCTACCGCGGCGAGGATGTGCCGTTGTCGAATATCCACCACATCACCTGGGACGACATCGACGGCAAAAAGCCGTTCCGCGAGAACAAGGAACTGCAGAAGCAGCTGCTCAAGCTTATGAAGAAGTACCCGTACATGGCGCATAACGCCGCGTTCGAGGACAGCTGGTTCAAAATTCATCTGGACGGTTACGCCGAGGCACGCCGCGCCGGCAAGATCATCGTCATCGACTCGCGCCAGATCTGCCGCAGCCTGGATGCCGACGTCCGCTCGCTCCCCCGCGAGTCCGCCCCCGCCGCGCTCGAGAACTGGGCGCGCCGCCGTGGAACCCTCGCCGCCGACGCCAGCGAGCAGCATCTGGGTCTGGACGACACCGACCTCATGCTCCGCACCGTTCAAGCCGAGTTCAACCTCAAGAACCTGTTTGCCAAGTAGAAACGTCTACGACAAACTCCGGCGTAGATCACGGGCGGCCTCGCAGCGGGAAACCCCGCAGCGGGGCCGCCCTACGTTCCACAAATAAATCTGCCATCACAAATTCTGAACCCTCATTTTGAACGATTTCGGCCAATTCCCGACACGTAATTCGTTGTCGGATGGTGATGCATCACTATCAAATGTGCGGCAATTGAGTATTTATATGCTATAGCTAAGCTGCGAAAACTTTTATTTAGGGCATACCAACTCATAATTGCGTCAAGCTTTTGGACAGCATTTGGTTAGACCTCTAAAACGACTTTTCACTCAGCGCCATCAACACGGCATTAGCTGACACGATATATACCATGAGTATCGTATTGTCACATACCACTGCAAAAGCGGTCTACCAGGCCGCGCATTCGGTGTCTGCGAAAGACATCGAGTCCTGTAACCCTGCCGCGATTTACGGATCATGTCCCACCGGAACGCTCCTTGACGCAGCCGCAGAATGGCTCACCAAACATGATGTTTCCCTCGACGCGAATGATTCCCTCGAGGTGATGGTGTTTGATCGCAGGAATGCGCGCCATGCAATGAACTGTCAATGCCACGTTTCTTCAAAACGATTCTCGAACTCACGCTTTATAGAGCTTGAAGATGGCATCTTCATTGTTGGCGTTGAGCTTTGCGCACTTCAGGCCGCCACCTATCTTCCTTTTCGCGAACTGGTGGAGTACTACTTTGAACTATGCGGCGCTTATTCCCTTGGAACCGACTCTTCCACCTCCTATACCGAGCGTTTCGCGCTCACCTCGACCGAGAGATTGAAACAGTTCTTTAATTCCATTACCAGATGCGACGGTCTGGCTCTTGCCCGAAAGGCGATCCAATGTGTGCGCGACGGATGCCGGTCTCCTATGGAAACAGCCTTTGTCATGATGCTAACGCTGCCCAAAAGCGAAGGAGGGCTTGGTATTAAGGGAATTGAGACCGATTACGAGGTACAGGTCACCGCTGCCGCAAAGAATCTCACGAGACGCAAAAAGTTCTTTATGGATGCGTATCTAAAGAAATCTCGCACAGACATTGAATACAACGGTTTTTATCATGACGCGGAAGAAGACCGCGCCATCGACGAGGAACGCAAGAATGCGCTTGCGTCCATGGGATACGGAATCATCACCGTCAGTCGTTATTCCTTTATGCATGCCAGCGCTTTCGTTAGGGTCATGGAGGCGATCCAACGAAAAGAGGGCATACGCCCCTCGCGTCTGCTAAAAGACTTTCAAATCATGCAAGAAGACCTGAGACAGTTTGTACTCAGAAGGTTTATTTAGGAGAAGAAACGAATCCAGGAGGAGCTTCGCCAGGATTCCGAAGAGCGCCAACGAATCGACCTCGAAAAAGCAATGCTCGAAGGCATCACATTGGACGATCCGACGATTAACGAGGCTCCAGCAATCGATGACATGCAGACTGTCGAACCCGACAGCCCATCACTCAACCAAACAAGCAGCTTCGCGCCCGAGGGCAGGATCTTCGGGGCCGGAAGCTAGACCGGCTAACAAGGTGGGCACCTTAGCGACGTGCAAAATTGCGAGTATTCAGCAGAGCCGGGTGTCTATCACCCTCGAGTGGATCCAAATGTGAAGCGAAATCACTCTTGCGTGAGAGCGTTAGGCAACATTTGAGGAAGAACTCATCGGATTAACACCCTAAGATAACTCTTGAACTGCATTATATGGCCTGCAATAAATTAACGGACCCCCTATCGTTGCAGAATACTCCAATTTTTGCACGGCTCAGGGGCACCCACCCCGGCATCGGCTATCAAAACCGCTCACTCCGGGATCTCGTCCACTATTCCCCATCATTTTGTGCAACGAATTACCTGAACGTCATTGACATATGAACATACACTCATATAATCGGAAGCAAGTTATATGAGCGCATGTTCATATGAAAGGATATTGCAATGAGCATCCGCGTTGATGAAACGAAACCCGACATCGAGGCCACCGAACCCGCGATTCCCACCACCTGCTCGCCCGAGGACCTTCCCGACGAGGAGCTTCTCTACGACCTCGCCGACCTGTTCAAGGTCTTCAGCGACACCACGCGCATCAAGATCCTCTATGCCCTCATGGGCCGCGAGCTCTGCGTGGCGGACATCGCCGAAGCGACCGAAACCTCGCAGTCCGCGGTGTCGCACCAGCTGCGCACACTCAAGCAGTCGCACCTGGTTAAATTCCGGCGCGACGGGCGCAATATCCTATACTCGCTCGCCGACGACCACGTCTACACCATGCTCAACCAGGGCATGAGCCACATCTGCGAATAGCGACCAACCACGGTACCAGCGCGGCCTGCACCCAAGCCGCAAATACGGGGAAAGGAATCCACCATGAAAAAGCAGTTTAAACTCGACGAGATCGACTGCGCCAACTGCGCGCGTGAGCTTCAGGACGAGCTGGCCAAGCTCGATGGCGTCAAATCCGTGTCCGTCAACTTTATGACCCAGAAGCTGACGCTCGAGGCCGATGACGCCGAGTTCGACGAGGTCCTCGACCGCGTTGTGGAGTTCACCGCCGACGCCGAGCCGGACTGCGAGATCATTCTCTAGCCCAGGTTTACGCCAACCCGCAAGGCCGCGCTTGCCGCGGCCTTTGCTCGCGAAATTATATGAGCGAGTGTTCATACATTCAAATGGGAGGATACGAATCATGGCCACCGCCGACCCCAAGAAGAAAAAGAAGAAGCGCAGGAAAAAAGAGTCACTCGAGCATAAGCGCAACCGCATCCTGGTAGCGCTGGGCATTTTTGCCGTGGTGTACGCCCTCGATGAGCTCGGCACCCTCACTGCCGCATTCGGCACCCCGGGCGACATCTACGCCAGCTTTGTGCTGTTCCTCGTGCCGTTTTTGATTGCCGGCTACGACGTACTGCAAAAGGCATTCAATAACATCCGCCGCGGCAAGGCCTTCGACGAGAGCTTCCTCATGGCCGTCGCGACCATCGGCGCGTTTGCCATGGTGCTCTTCCCCGATACCGACCCGCACATGGCCGAAGGCGCCGCCGTCATGCTGTTCTACCAGGTCGGCGAGCTGTTTCAGGCGTACGCCGTGGGCAAGAGCCGCAAGTCGATCAGTGCCATGATGGACATCGCGCCCGACTACGCTAACGTCGAGCAGCCCGACGGCACACTCGAGCAGGTCTTCCCCGATGACATCGCCGTCGGCACCGTGATCGTGGTCAAGCCCGGTGAGCGCGTGCCTATCGACGGCGTCATCGTCGAAGGCGAAACCCAGCTCGACACCGCCGCACTCACGGGCGAGTCAGTTCCCCGCCCCGCCAAGTCCGGCGACGACATCATCAGCGGCTGCATCAACATGACGGGTCTCATCCACGTGCGCACCACCAAGCCATTTGGCGAGTCCACCGTCGCGCGCGTCCTGGAGCTCGTAGAAAACGCCAGCGAAAAGAAGGCGCGCACCGAGAACTTCATCACGCGCTTCGCCCGCGTCTACACGCCCGCCGTCACCGGCGCTGCCGCGGTGCTCGCGCTTGGCGGCGGCTTGGTCACCGGCGCCTGGTCCGACTGGATCCTGCGCGGCCTGACCTTCCTGGTCGTCAGCTGCCCGTGCGCGCTCGTGATCAGCGTGCCGCTCAGCTTCTTTGGCGGCATCGGCGGCGCATCCAAACTAGGCGTTCTCATCAAGGGTTCTAACTACCTCGAAACGCTCGCCGACGTGGACACCGTCGTCTTCGACAAGACCGGCACGCTCACCAACGGCACGTTTTCGGTCGTGGCGGTGCACCCCGAGTCTGGCTATACCGAGCAGTCGTTGCTCGAGGTCGCAGCCCTTGCGGAGTCGTTCTCCGATCACCCCATCGCGCAGTCCGTGCGCGCCGCCTACCATGGCGAGGTCGACCCCAAGCGCGTAAGCGACTCCACCAACGACGCGGGCCATGGCGTGACGGCAACCATCGACGGCAAGCACGTCGTCGTTGGCAATGCCAAGATGCTTGCTGCGGCCGGTATCGACGCTCCCAATTGCGAGGTTGTCGGCACAATCCTCCACGTGCTCGTTGACGGCGTGTACGCCGGCCACATCGTGATTGCAGACACCGTTAAGGCCGATGCCGAGCAGACGATCCGCGACCTGCACGCCGCCGGCGTCAAGCGCACCGTCATGCTCACGGGCGACCGCGAGGAAGTGGCTGCTGCGGTGGCCAAGCAGCTGGGGCTCGACGAGTTCCACGCGCAGCTGCTGCCGGGCGACAAGGTCGAGCGCGTCGAGGCATTGCTGGCAGCCGAATCGGGCAAGGGCAAGCTCGCCTTTGTCGGCGACGGCATCAACGATGCGCCCGTGCTCACCCGCGCGGACGTTGGCATTGCCATGGGCGCTATGGGTTCCGACGCCGCGATTGAGGCCGCCGACGTTGTGCTCATGGACGACAAGCCGTCCAACATTTCCCGCGCGATCCGCGTGGCACGAAAGACCATGGCGATTGTCTGGCAGAACATCATCTTTGCGCTGGGTATTAAGTTGCTGATTCTGGTGCTTGCGGCACTGGGCATCGCCAACATGTGGCTTGCCGTGTTCGGCGACGTAGGCGTGGCGATCATCGCCATCCTGAACGCCATGCGCGCGATGGGTGTCAAGAACCTGTAGCGTTCGTGGGCTGTCCGGCCGGGACCGGGCTTGGTTTTGAAAACGTCCTCGCGCTGACGCTCCTATTTGGCAAGGTGTTTTTTAGAATCCATTTTGCGCTCGGCCTCGAAGGCCTGCCTGTCCCAATCGAGCGGAAGTCCGGCCTCGACCCATGCCTCGTAGGCCCTCCTTATGGGCTTGAGCTCCCTTTGGCCCCTCTCCAGCATCGAGATGTACTTCTCGCTGGTGCCCAGTATGGACGCCGCCCTCACCTGGCTGACCTTCGCCGCGCGCCTGGCCGCCACGAGCTCCGAGGCGTCCTCGGGCCTCCTGATCTCGTGCGGGTGCATCAGCGCCCGGTACGCCTCCCTGGCCACGTAGCGCTTGAGGCACCTCATGACCTCCCTGTCGCTCTTTCCCCGCCCCCTGGCCCTCTCGGCGTACTCGGCGGTCTCGGGGTCGCGCATGACCCTCTGCCTCGCGATCTCGTGCAGCGCGCTGTTCGCCTGCCGGTCGCCGCCCCTGTTGAGCCTGTGCCTCACGGTCTTGCCGCTCGAGGCGGGGATGGGGCAGGCTCCGCATATCGCCGCGAACGACGCCTCGGAGCGCAGCCTGCCCGGGTTGTCCCCGGCCGCGACCGCGAGCTTGGCCGCGCTCACGGGCCCGCACCCGTACATCGCCAGCAGCGCGGGGCAGTTCTCCTCCAGGGACGCCTCGATCGCGAGCTCCATGTCGAGCGCCGCGTCGCGCGCCGCCGCCCACAGGTCCGCCAGCGCGCCGAGCGCGGCGCCCAGCGCGCCCTCGGCGCGCACGGAGGGGAGCTCCTCCATCAGCCTCGGCCCTCCCATGCCGCGGAACCTCGACCTGAGCCCCTCCGGCGCGGTGGTGAGCAGCGACCTCGCGGTGTTGATCGCCGAGGTCCGCGCCTTCACCGCCCCGGAGCGCGCCGCGAGCATGCAGCGCACCCCGTCGACCCACCCGTCCTGGCTCTTGGGGGTCCCGAGCTTTGAGCCGGACATCGCCGCGCGGGCGGCCCTCTCCGCGTCCGCCTCGTCGCACTTCCCCTGCCCCGGGCGCCTCCTCTGCATCCTCGCCGGGGAGAGCGCCTCGCGCACGGGCATCCCCAGCGACGCGAGGTGCCTGGTGTTAGCGTCAATATAATTTTCACCATTTCCACCAACGCATTTTCGCCAATCGCGCCAACGCGGATACACCGGATTCGCCAACGCGGATGTGCCGCTTTCGGCGCCTAGGCGCCCTCCTCCTTCCCGTCCTCACCGCC
>DBFWDM010000260.1:0-2587 GCA_048484635.1 Collinsella sp. | reverse complement strand
GAGCTACGCTCTGTACCCCAACATGACGGTGTACGAGAACATGGCGTTTACGCTTGAGCTCAAGAAGGTCCCCAAAGACGAGATCGACCGCAAGGTTCGCTCCGCTGCCGAGATCTTGGGTATCACCGAGTACCTCGACCGCAAGCCCAAGGCGCTTTCGGGCGGCCAGCGCCAGCGTGTCGCTATCGGCCGCGCCATCGTGCGTGATCCTAAGGTCTTCCTGATGGACGAGCCGCTGTCCAACCTGGACGCCAAGCTGCGTAACCAGATGCGTGCCGAGCTCATCAAGCTGCGCCACGAGATCAAGGGCACGTTCATCTATGTTACTCACGACCAGACCGAGGCCATGACTCTCGGCGACCGTATCGTGGTCATGAAGGACGGCGTTGTCCAGCAGATCGCCACTCCGCAGGAGGTCTTCAACCATCCCGCGAACATCTTCGTCGCCGGCTTCATCGGCGTGCCGCAGATGAACTTCTTCGATGCCCAGCTGGTGCGCTCGGGCGACGGCTTTACCGTCAAGACCGACGACATGAATGTCGCGCTGGCCCCCGAGACCTGCGCTCAGCTCGCCCTTAATTGGGACGGCGGCGACGTGAAGGAGATCACGGCCGGCGTACGTCCCGAGCAGATTCTGCTTGCCGAAAAGGGCGAGGAGGGTGCGCTTCAGGGCACCATCGAGGTCACCGAGCTCATGGGTTCGACCGAGCACGTTCATGTGATGTCTCCCGACGGCCAGTTTGTCCTGATCATCCCCGTCGTCGATCTCGAGGCCAAGGGTGCGCTCAAGGCGGGCGACCCCATCTGGTTCAAGTTTGAGAAGAACGCGACCCATCTCTTCGATAAGGTGTCTGGCAAGAACCTTATCTAGGCCCGATCCAATCAGGCCCTCCTTTTGGGCGACTGCGGCTTTGCCATCCTTTTGCCGTGGTCACATATAAGGCTCCCCTTCCGTCCACTAGGCGAGAGGGGAGCCTTTCTTTGTGCTGGGGCCGTTGATCTGCCGGTTTGTCTTGATCTGTAACAGGAGGAGGGCCAAATTGGGTCTAGATGTTACAGATTGAGACAGCATCGAGCTGCCTATCCTTTCATCTCGATCTGTAACACGGGAGGCTGATTTCGGCAGCTACCTGTTACAGAACGAGATTGTTTGGTCGAGACAAATCACGGGCCGGCGTATCGGCAAAAAAGCGGAGCCGCGTTGCCGCGACTCCGCTTTCAAGAGGATGGGTAAAGAAAACGAAATTAGCTCAGGTGCCAAATCTCGTCGTTGTACTGGGAGATCGTACGGTCGGACGAGAAGGTGCCGGCGTTGGCGATGTTGATCAGCGCCTTGCGCATCCAGGCATCCTGGTCCTCGTAGTCGGCCAGCACGCGCTCCTTGGTCTGGATGTACTCTTCAATATCGAGCAGGGCCATAAACCAGTCCTTGCCCTTGATGTCATCGTGCAGACGCTGCAGGCGCTCGGCGTTGCCGGTCGCCATAAAGGCCGGGTTGGTGATGAAGTCCACCAGCAGTTTAATGCCGGGCTTGCGGTAGAGCGCGCCGGCGTTGTAGGTGCCGTCGGCGTAGAGCTGCTCGACCTGTTTGGACGAGGCGCCAAAGGTATAGATGTTCTCGTCGCCCACGAGCTCAGCAATCTCCACGTTGGCACCGTCGAGCGTGCACAGGGTCAGGGCGCCGTTGAGCATGAAATTCATGTTGGAAGTGCCGCTCGCCTCCTTGGAGGCCAGACTGATCTGCTCGGAGATGTCGGCGGCGGGGATTACGCGCTCGGCGGCGGTGACGTTGTAGTTCTCGATCATGACGACCTGCAGGTAGGGGGCCACGTCGGGGTCGTTGGCTATCCACTGGGACAGCGTCAGGATTAGGTGGATGATGTCCTGAGCGATGGTATAGGCAGGCGCTGCCTTGCCGCCAAAGATGATGGTGACGGGGTGCTTAGGCTTATTGCCGTTTTTGATGTCGAGATACTTCCAGATGATGTAGAGCGCGAGCATCTGCTGGCGCTTGTACTCGTGGATACGCTTGACCTGGACGTCGATGATGGCGTTGGATGGAATCGTCACGCCCTGCTCGAGCGCCATGAACTGGCGCATGATGGTCTTGGCCTCGGCCTTGGTGGCGGCCAGGCGCTCAAGAACATCCTTGTCGTTAGCGAATTCGGCGAGCTTGCTCAGGTCGCCGGTGCTGCGCCAATCGGTGCCGATCACATCGTCGAGCAGGCTGGCAAGCGCAGGGTTGGCTCCCTGGATCCAACGGCGGAAGGTGATGCCGTTGGTCTTGTTGGAGAACTTCTCGGGATAGATCTCGTAGAACGGGTGAAGCTCGGTGTCCTCCAGAATCTTGGTGTGGAGTGCGGCGACGCCATTGATGGAGAAGCCAAAGTGGATGTCCATGTGGGCCATGTGGACGGTGTCGTGCTCGTCGATGATGGCGACGCGCGGGTCGTCGTGCTCGGCCTTGGCAACCTCGTCGAGCTTGACGATGATGTCGGCGATGGCGGGCGAGACCTTCTGCAGGCTGGCGAGCGGCCACTTCTCGAGCGCCTCGGCAAGGATCGTGTGGTTGGTGTAGGCGACCATG
>DBFWDM010000259.1:0-15863 GCA_048484635.1 Collinsella sp. | reverse complement strand
TGTTTGGCCGCGTGCCCGGCGACGCCGATGGGGACGCCGAAGGCCTTGCCACCATGCGAAATATCGGCAAAAACATGGCGTGGCTCCTGCGCTGCATCGAGGCAGGACAGGCCGCCGGCATCAACGCACCCGAGGCAGATCGAGCAACGACCAACTTCATCAGGTAGAACGGCGGAACAAATACATGAACGTGCAGATTTTTGGCACCAAAAAGTCCTTCGATACCAAGAAAGCACAGCGCTTCTTCAAAGAGCGCCGCATTAAGGTGCAGTTTATCGACCTTAAGGAAAAGGAGATGAGCAAGGGCGAGCTCACGAGCGTGATGCAAGCGGTCGGCGGCATCGACAAGCTGCTCAACCCCAAAGCCAAGGACGAGGAAACGCTCGCGCTCATCCAGCACCTTACCCCCAGTCAGCGCTTCGACAAGCTGCTCGAGAACCAGCAGGTCTTGGCCGAACCCATCGTGCGCAACGGCAAAAAGGCCACCGTCGGTTATTGCCCCGATGTATGGGGAGCCTGGGAGTAGCTTGTGTTATTTGCCGGCGCGTGGGTATAAGAGCAGGCGTTTGGCATAAGATTCAACTGTAAGCCATGTCTAACAAAGGAGGGCACATGCCCAACAAACCCGTGAAGATCATCATGCTTACCGGATACCTCGGTGCCGGCAAGACCACGCTGCTCAACCACATCCTCGCTAACGACGGCGGTATCCGCGCCGCCGTGATCGTCAACGATATCGGCGAGATCAATGTGGACGCCAGCCTTATCGCCGACGGCGGCCTTTCCGAGACCGACGACCTCATCCCACTCACCAACGGCTGCATCTGCTGCACGCTTTCGGATGACCTGGCCAACCAGCTGCAGGGCATCGCCGATTCGGGCAACTTCGATTACATCATCATCGAGGCATCGGGTATTTGCGAGCCCATCCCCATCGCTTACACCATCTCGAGCTTCTGCGACGAGGCCAAGGTGGGCGGCGAGCCCAAGCTCGCGCTCGACAACATCGTGGCCGTGGTCGACTGCGCCCGCATGTACGACGAGTTCAACGGCGGTCGCGACCTGCTGGCAGAGGATATCGACGAGGACGACATCGAGAGCCTGCTCATCCAGCAGATCGAGTTTTGCTCCACGTTGATCCTCAACAAGACCGATACCGTGAGCCCTGAGCAGATCGCCGAGCTCAAGGCTATCGTGCGCAGCCTGCAGAAGGACGCCGTGATCGTCGAGGCCCAAAACGGTGAGGTCCCCATGGAGGAGCTGCTCGATACTGACCGCTTCGACTTTATGCGCGCCTACAACTCCGCCGCCTGGATCGAGGCCATGGAGCATCCCGAGGAGCACGACGACCCCGAGGTGCTCGAGTACGACATCGAGACCTTTGTATACTCGCGCCGCAAGCCGTTTGACCTGCAGAAGTTCACCGATTTTGTTGAGCAGGAGTGGCCCGACGAGGTCATTCGCGTCAAGGGTCCGTTGTGGCAGACCGGCGATCCGAACATGTGCTACATGTTTGAGCAGGCTGGCCACCAGATGCGCCTGATGGAGAACGGCCTGTTTGTCGACTCGGCGCCCGAGGGCGAGAAGCAGAAGATCATCGACGAGAACCCCGAGATCATGCAGATTTGGGACGACGAGACGGGCGACCGCATGACGAGCCTGTGCATCATCGGCCGTCACATGGACAAGGACGCGCTCATCGCTTCCCTCGATGCCTGCCTGACCGACTGGCACCGCGCCTAGGTTTATCCAAGCGGGCATTTTTCTGTCTACGTAACCGCCAAACCACCACGAAGGTTAACTTCGTGGTGGTTTTTCGTTCTGAGCCAAGGAGATTCATGTTCAACATTGTGCTGTATGCGCCCGAGATTCCGGCCAATACGGGCAATATCGGCCGCACCTGCGTGGTCACCGGCGCCCGCCTGCATCTGGTGGAGCCGCTGGGGTTTTCGCTCGACGACAAGACGGTACGTCGCGCCGGTCTGGGCTACTGGCAAAACTTGGACGTGACGACCTATGCCGGCTGGGAGGATTTCCTTGCGCGCAACGATCTCTCCCCCGCCGATGGTCGCCTGCATCTGCTGACCAAAAAGGCACGCCGCACCTATGCGCAAAGCACCTACCGCGATGGTGACTACTTGGTCTTTGGCAGCGAGAGCTCGGGCATTCCCGAGCCACTGCTTGCCGCGGCGCCCGAGCGTTGCGAGCGTATCCCCATGCTGCGCGATTGTGACTCACTCGATAACGCCGAGGCTTGGGAAGCCCACGAGGAATCGCTCGGACATACCGAGGACAGCCACGAGGCCATCCTTCAACAGGACATCTGCGGCAACTTCGTCAACCCGGACGACTACCGCATCAGCGCACTCAACCTCTCCAACAGCGCCGCCATCGTCCTCTACGAGGCCCTGCGCCAGGCAGGCTTTCCGGGAATGTGACAAAGGAACTATCCCTTTGTCACATTCAAGCGCCACGCCGATGGCACACATGCCTAATTGATGCTCTAGATAAAGAGCCCTCACTTTTAATCAGAATTAACTAAAGTAAAATGAAGTTAAACGGCGGTGTGAAAGGAGAGCCTTGTGGAATATCTCGAGAACCCGTTTACCCCCAGTTTTGGCGAGGTTCCTGCCCATCTCGCTGGCAGACAACAGATTATTCGGGATCTGGACCGTGCCTTCTTGAGCCAGCGCAGGCGCCCAGAATTGACCTCGATCTTCTCAGGCGCGCGTGGAACCGGTAAAACCGCTCTCATGTCGTCGCTCGCGACAAGGGCGGAATCCCACGGCTGGATTGCCGTAAAGACGACCGCGCTCCCGGGAATGCTTGAGGAAATCGAGTTCGGGGCGAAACGTGCTGCCGGCCATCTTATCGACCCGTCTAAGAACTTCGAAGTCACCGGCCTCGGAATTGCACCGCTCGGCAGCATCGAGGTCAATCGCGTTCACGATGCCTCAACCTGGCGTTATCGCATGAGCGACATCATCGACCAGCTCAACGAGGTAGGCACCGGTCTGCTCGTCACGGTTGACGAGGTGGACCCGACACTCGACGAAATGATTCAGCTCGCAGCGACGTATCAGCACTTTGTGACCGATGGGAAACGCGTCGCCCTGCTCATGGCGGGACTTCCCAACAACGTCTCGACGTTGCTGAACCACAAGACGGTCTCGTTCCTTCGCCGCGCCCAACAATATCATCTGGGTCGCATTGCCGACTATGACGTACGCGAGGCCTTGATTCGCACAATCCAGGAAAACGATCGCCTGGCAGATGCTGAGGGAATCGATAGAGCCGTTCGCTCGATCTCTGGTTTTCCCTTCCTATTGCAACTCGTAGGCTACCGTGCCTGGGATCTCACAAGCGATTCGAAGGAAATCTCGTCACGCGACTTTGACCTGGGAATCAAAATCGCGCGCGACGAGATGGACGACCGAATCCTCGCGGCAACCTATCGGGAACTCACTGCAGAGGACAAGCGATTCCTCATCGCCATGCTCGATGACGAGGAAGAGTCCACCACCGCCGACCTTGTCGAGCGCCTTAAGCGTTCGCCGCAGCAGGTCTCCCGCTACCGACGCCGAATGATAGATGCCGGCATCATCGGGGAACGAGGACGAGGGCTCGTCGCATTTGAATTGCCATTCTTCCGCGACTATCTCGCGGCTCAATGCGTGAAATAGGCATCAATGAGGCAAAGGGGCTGTCCCTTTGCCTCATTGTCTATAGGTAGCGGCCGGTGATGCTTGCGGAGCAGGCCACGATGTCGCCCGGCGTACCGGCGCAGACGATTTGCCCGCCCGCGTCGCCACCGCCCGGGCCCATGTCGATCACGTAATCGGCGTTACGGATAAGGTCGAGATCGTGTTCGATCACGATAACCGTGGCGCCCTTGGCAACGAGGCCGTCAAACACACTCAGCAACACCTGAACATCGAGCGGATGTAGTCCGATTGTGGGCTCGTCGAACACGAATACTGCGTCGTCCTGCACACGTCCCATCTCGCTCGCGAGCTTAAGGCGCTGCGCCTCGCCGCCCGAGAGCGCCGGCGTGGGCTCACCGAGCGTGAGATAGCCCAAGCCCAGGTCGTGCAAGGTCTGCAAGCGCGTCTGAACCTTCTTGAGTCCCACCGTGGCGTCGAGGGCCTCGTCCACACTCATGTCCATGAGCTGCGGCAACGTAAGCAGACTCCCGTCCTTGCCCTCGCGATGGATATGCGAGGCGGCCTCGGCGTAGCGCGAACCACGGCATGCCGGGCAGACAATCTCGACGTCGGGCAAAAACTGCACGTCGAGCGATATCGAGCCCGTGCCATCGCACGTAGGGCAACGCAAGGCGCCGGTGTTGTAGCTAAAGGCGCCCGCCTTGTAGCCGGCTGCCTTGGCTTCGGGCGTACGGGCAAAGGCGCGGCGCAGCTCATCATGGATGTCGGCATAGGTTGCCACCGTCGAGCGAACATTGGCGCCGATGGGAGTGGCGTCAATCAGGTTGGCGCGCGCGATGCCCTCGGCATCTATCCAACGCACGTGCCCCGGCAGGCGCTCACCAGCTGCCTGCGCCTTAAGCGCCGGAATGAGCGTCTCGAGTACCAACGTCGTCTTACCCGAACCCGAAACGCCCGTCACCGCGACCAAGCGACCGCGCGGGATATCGACTTCGAGTGGCTTGACGGTATGGATGGTATCGGTCGCCATGCGGATATGGCCCTGGTCGAACATTTCCTCGTCAGTCACCTGTGGGCGCAAGCGCTTGGGCTCGGCGCGCAAAAACGGCGCGATACGGCTGTCCTGCGATTGCTCAACCTCGTCTAACGTACCAGCGGCGATTACGTTGCCGCCGCCTGCTCCGGCAACGGGGCCCATCTCGACCAGATAGTCGGCTTCCGCCAGTACGCGTGTATCGTGGTCGACAACAACCACGGTGTTGCCGTCATCCACCAGATCTCGCATCACGCCCACCAAGCCGTCGACATTGGCAGGATGCAAGCCAATCGAGGGCTCGTCCAGCACATAAAGCACACCCGTCGACCGGTTGCGCACCACGCGGGCGAGCTGCACACGCTGGCGCTCACCCGTGGAGAGCGTGGCACCGGCGCGGTCGAGTGAAAGGTAATCGAGACCCAGGTCGACCAGACGACGGGCCACGCTCAAAAACGAATCGCAGATATCCGTCGCCATGGGCCGCATCTCGGGCGGCAAGGATGCGGGCACCCCGCGCATCCACTCAATCGCCTCGCCCAGCGTCATGGCCGCGGCCTGCGCCAGATTGATACCGCGCACCTGGGGCTGGCGCGCGGCCTCGGAGAGACGCGTGCCGCCGCAATCACGGCATGCTCCCTCGCGCAAAAAGCGCGCAACGCGTTTTAAGCCCTTATCGTCCTTGACCTTGGCGAGCGCATTTTCGACGGTATAGACGGCGTTGTAATAGGTGAAGTCGAGCGGCGTGGCGCCCTCACCGTTTTTGGGAACGTAGAGAATGTGCTTCTTAACCGCCGGGCCATGAAACACGATGTCGCGCTCTTGAGGCGTGAGCTGGTTAAATGGCACGTCGGTGCGCACGCCCATCTCGCCAGCAACCTGCTTCATCAGATCCCACATGAGCGTGCCCCAAGGAAGCACCGCGCCCTCGTTGATAGTCTTTGACTCGTCGGGCACCAGGCTCGCCTCGTCCACCTCGCGCATGACACCGGTGCCGCCACAGGCGGGGCATGCACCGCCGCTATTGAAAGCCAAATCCTCGGCACTCGGCGCGTAGAACTCGCGACCGCACGCAGGGCACGTGAGCGCCAGGCCAGCGGCCACGTTAAGGCTCGGCTCTACACGCGCCCCGCAATGCGGGCACACATGATGGGCGCAACGGCTAAAGAGCAGACGCAGGCTGTTGTTGAGCTCGGTCATGGTACCAAAGGTCGAGCGCACGCCCGGCACGCTCGGGCGCTGATGCAATGCGAGCGCCGCCGGCACGTGCAGCACCTCGTCCACCTGGGCGTGTTCGGCCTGTGTTAGGCGACGACGAGTATAGGTGCTGAGTGCTTCCAAGTAGCGACGCGAGCCCTCGGCATAAAGAACCCCCAGCGCCAGCGAACTCTTGCCCGAACCCGATACGCCGGCAATGCCCACGAGCTTTCCCAGCGGAATATCGATATCGATGTCCTTGAGGTTATGGACACGTGCGCCACGCACCTCGATAGCCTGCGGACTCATCTTCTGTTCCGTCATCTTTATCACCCTACTCATGCTATAAAATGCGGTCGCAGATATACTCGCCCAGCATGGGCACGGTAAACCGGACGAGGCCGTATCCGGCAGCCTCGATGACGCGCTCGCGAATCAGGCTTGCGCGATATTTGCTCGCCCAGCTCTGGGTGCGATCGCAACGCTCAATGATGTCCGCCATGCGCGTCGGCTTACCCTCGTCAGCAGCCATGGCCTCGATAAAGAGGCGCTGTGGGCTGCGCAGCCCGTAATATAGAGGCGCGTCAACCGCTTCGTAGAACTCGGAGACGGCATCGGCGTAGCCAGCCTCGACATCGCACACTTCAATGACCTGCGAGCCACGCCGGACAGCAGAGCGCCACATGTAATATCCCACCAGCTGGACCATATAGGGATGCCCCATGCTCTTGCGCGCCGCAAGGCCCGCCGTCTCCGCGTCAACGTAAAGACCAGCGTCTTTGACCGTCTGGATATACGAATCGCGCACCTTGGGCAAAGATATCGCCCCCAGCGTACGCTGCTGAGCGCGGCGCAAAAACGTCACGCTCGGCTCTTCGAGCAAGTCGTCAACCATACTGGGCAATCCAGCGAACACCAGCGCAAGACCGCGCTGGTCGCTATCGGGCAATCCCGTAGCATCCTGATCTCCGAGCACTTGCTGATAGAGAACGGCAAGAGCCGCCAGCTCCTCGATAGACGCAGACTGCGCCTCGTCAATCGCAAACAGTATGCCCTTGCCTGTACCGAGCTTCTTGAGGCGCTCGTTGACCAGCCCTCGTAACGTCTCGCCCTTTGCTCGCGCCGCCTCGACCGACATCCGGCCAAACGACGGCCCGAACTCCATTGACGTCACAACGGGTTTATTCGAGCGAAGCGCGTCGGCTAAGCGGTCGCATAAGCCAAGCGAAGCGGAATCGGAGATAACCGCCCATCCGCGCTCGCTGGCTAGACGTTGCAGCTCCCGCAGGAGAACCGTTTTGCCGCAGCCGCGGTTTCCCGTAATGAGCATGAGCCTACCCGGCGCTCCGGCGCCGTTGTCGAGTCCTTCCTCACAATCCTCGATGACCGACTCTCGGCCGATGAGCATCGGAGGCCGCTTGCCTGCCGTTGGCTTAAAGGGATTTGGATTCATGTCGGCCTCCTCGGATTGGCAAACCCTGGTAATAGTTATACCAACTTATACCGAGTTATACCAACAGGATGCGGCAAAGAGACTGACCCTCTATCACCTATGGCCGAAAAACTCTGCGTCTGCCGCTCGCCAAGGGCGGAAGGTGGCGGGGTCGACCTTTACGTGCGCCGCGGCGGGTACGTCGTACCATTTGACCGTGTAACCGGCGCCGTGAGAGCAAAAGACCGAGTCGGGCGTGTTGGGCAGATCGGCCTCGGGCTCATAGGCGGCAGTCTCGATTACGCGCTCGGCATCATGGCAAGCCGCATAGCCGGCGAACTCTAGGTACAGATGTCCGCGACCGCTCGTGTAGGCAGCCACCTCCAGCGCGTAATCCTGCACCTCGGACGCCGGTACGCGACCCACAAGCTTCGCCCGGTCGCCCGCCATCGTCGGCGGCTCGTACTCGGCACCCATACGCGTGGCATCTGAGAGCGCCCGGCCCACGCACTCCCCCGGCACCTCGAGCTCAAAGCGATACCACGGCTCCAACAGTACCGCCGCGCCGGCCTCACGCGCCTGCATGAGCCCCTGGCGAATCGCGCGATACGTGGCCTGGCGAAAATCGCCGCCCTCGGTGTGTTTGGCATGCGCGCGGCCGCCCGTGAGCGTAATGCGCACATCGGTGATAGGCGAGCCGGTCAGCACGCCCAGGTGATCGCGCTCCATGGCGTTGGTGAGCGCCAGACGCTGCCAGTTAAGATCGAGTTCGTCGGTCGAGGTCACGGTGCCAAACTGCACGCCCGAACCCGCTGGCAACGGCTCCAGGCGCAGATGCACCTCGGCATAGTGGCGCAGCGGCTCAAAGTGACCCACGCCCTCGACCGGCTGCGAAATAGTCTCCTTATAGAGAATGCCGCCAGACTCAAACTCAATCGAAAGGCCAAAGCGATCGGCCAACACCCGCTGCACAACCTCGAGTTGCACAGCGCCCATCAACTGCAAATGAATCTGCTCAAGATGAGTATTCCAGCTTACGCCGAGCATAGGATCTTCGTCCGCCAACTCAGTCAGCGCTTTGAACACCGCATGGACATCGTGTTCGCCCGGAAGCACCGTATAGGTGAGGACCGGAGCGACGACGGGCGCATCGCCCGCGGGCTCCGCGCCCAGGGCGTCCCCTGGGCGAACGTGCGCAAGACCCGTCACGGCGCAAATACCGCCAGCAGCAACTTCTTGGGCAAGCTCATACTTCTCGCCGTTATAGATGCGTACTTGATCGACCTTTTGCTCCCATGCCTCGACACCGGAACGTCCGTCAATCATCTGTTTGGCATGCAGCGTGCCGCCGGTCACTTTAACCCAAGCCAAGCGCTCGCCGCGATCCCCGCGGCTGACACGATAGACGCGCGCGGCAAACTCCGAGAGCCACGCCTGTTCACGCATCAGCGCGCATATGCCATCCAGCAGCTCGTCCACGCCCTGGTCCCTGAGCGCCGAGCCGGTAAAACAGGGAAAGAGCTTGCGCTCGGCAACCATGCGCGACAGCGTTGCGACGGAAAGCTCGCCCGCCTCAAGAAACTCCTCGAGTGCCGCCTCGTCCAACGCAGCGGCGTCCTCCTGAACGGCGCCGCCCGCCAACAGTTCGCTGGCATCCAGGCAGCCCTCGGAAAGACGTTGCCCAAGTTGTGCCAGCAAAACATCGCGGCCGGGATTCTCCAAATCGATTTTGTTGATATAGATGAACGTCGGAATGTCATAGCGCGCAAGCAGGCGCCACAGGGTTTCGGTGTGCCCTTGCACGCCGTCGTTGGCGCCCACAACCAAAATCGCGTAGTCGAGTGCGCGCAGCGTGCGCTCCGCCTCGGCAGAAAAATCGACATGTCCCGGCGCATCCACGAGCATGACGTGGGTATCGCCATGGTCGAGCATGGCCTGCGACGAGAAGATCGTAATGCCGCGCTCGCGCTCGATCGCGTTCGTATCCAGATGCGAATCGCCATCGTCCACGCGGCCGCGCTTGCGAATGCGACCCGCGTTGAACAGCATGGCCTCGGCCAGCGTGGTCTTGCCGGCATCGACATGCGCCAAGATTCCAACGACCGCTTGCTTCGACATGGCTCTCCTCTTATTGCAAGCCCACCGCACGCGGCAACGGGCGTCCTCGTTCCACACTGGATGATACAATTTACGGGCCGGCGGGCGAAGCGGGCCCTATCCCCCGACCGAGCTCATCGCCCTGCGTTGCCGCGCGGCGATTTTCGTAGGTTCGCGCCTTGCGAAAGCCGGCTTGCAAAACAGCCAGCGAACGAAAATGGCCCCACCCGGGGCCATTTTCGTTCGTGCAAATTGTTGATACGCGTCCCCGCTCTTATGCCTCGCGCAGCCAGTCAAACGCAACACGCGGTGTACCGTCGGACACATACACGATGCCGGCGCGCTTAAACCCGGCCTTGGCGATGGCTCCCTGCATGGGCAGGTTGTCCTGATGCGTGTCGATGCGCAGGTGATCGGCACGCTCTTTGGCAAAGGCGAACATCGCAGCCGCGATACCGTGCACGGTGCCGTCGGATGCCACACGGTGCAGCACGGCGTACGGAGTGTCGCTACGCCATTGACCGTCCTCAATTACGTCATAGCACTCGTCCGGGCCCGGTAAAAAGGCAAACGTCGCCACCACGCGACCGTCGACTTCGCACACATAGCTGTCACCGGCGGCGATATCGGCAGCCAGCTGCTCGGCAGAAGGCGTGCCCTCGGGCCACTGCGTGGCGTTGCCATGCGCGCGCATAAAGGCGCGGGCCGCGTCATAGATAGCCATGACAGCGGGAATGTCGGTATCGAGGGTTTTTCTGATCATCACGCGGCGACCTCACGTTTATTGGTATCACTTTGACTGAGCAATGATACCAACGTTTTGAGAAGGGCGCGAAGCAGATGGGAAGCAAAAAGCGAGCCGCCTGGTCAAAGGCCAAAAGCGAGTTTTTGGGCGCTGCCACCGGCGGCGATATGAGCGACCTGTTTGCGCGCGAGGACGAGCGTCGCGACGCCTTGGACGCCGAGCGCGATGAGGCTTGGCGCTACAAGTCGTGCGAGCGCAAAAACCGTTACGACACGCGCGCCGAGGCCGAGGCAGTTATGGCCGACTGCGAAAACCGCGGGCGGCGTGGTTTGGCCTGCTACAAATGCGAATACTGCGGCGGCTGGCACCTGACATCGCACCCTTGGAAATAGGCACCGCATCGGCACGGCGCTAGCGAAGCGCCGGTAATCGCACGCAAGTTACGGGCGCGGCGGCACTAAAACATCGTAACGAACTGCCTTGCCCGCAAGTTGATAGCTCGGCTTAACGCCGGCAAGCAGCGGCCCCTTCACCGGTCGCTTGATAACCACCTTGCGCGGATGCACCGCAAGCGCAGCTTCGACCAGCGTCTCCTCATCGGCGCACGGCTGTTCCAGATGATGCAAAAGTTGGAACTTCTTTTTAACCGCCGCGCTCTTGGTGCGCTCGGGAAACATGGGGTCCAGATACACCACGTCGGGAGCCGCGAGCTCGCCCTGCCCGATCAGCTCAGCTGTATGGCGAAGGCCGGTAATACTGTCCTCGCCCGCATGTAAGCGCATGCGCGCCACGGCTGTCGCAAGCGCCGGATCATCTGCCGCGCGATCCAAAGCATCCTTGAGGAGTGCCGCGATCACGCAATCCTGCTCATACAGATCGACGGTAAAGCCCGCGGCCGCCAACAGCAGCGAATCCTCGCCAAAGCCTGCCGTGGCATCAATCGCCCATGGGCACTCGACGCCTTTTGCGCGCGCAGCCTTTACCAGCAGCTCTTGCCGCAGACGGCCCTGCTTGAGCCGCGGATGCATGCGGGTGAAATCGGCACGCAGCTCCATCGTGCCGTCGGTGAGCGTGAGGCCCTCGGACTTCCCGATTAGCTCAAGCCCCGCGGACCGAGCAACAGAAAAGGGATCGACGACGCCCATGGGTACTCCTTAACAAGCAAAACGAATACGCGAGCGCCGTTTATGTCGGCACCCAACCGTCCGCTATTTTCCCACATGCGACATGGCCCACAGCATCCCAATGCAAAGCACCGCCATCAATCCCGTGCACACGGCAGCGATCACAGAATCACCCATGCGCCTTCCCAACGACCGCGGCTCACGCACTTGCCCTGCTCCGTACATCATGGCTCCTCCTTGAGGCCAACTCCTTGTTACGGCCTCATCATCTCAGCGCTGCACATGAGCTGCCATCGATTTGGCTTACGTCCAGCTTTCCCTTTTGAAAGGTTGGGTTGGGCCGCGCGGGCTCAAAGCGCTTTCAGGCGCATGCATCGCTGCGTTGAACTACAATGTGCTTCACCATATGTGCAGTACATTGGGTGCGCCAAGTTGGCGTACTCGTATCGAAAGGACCAGCCATGAGCAACGCCTGCAAATTACTCAAAATCCTATCGTTCTTCTTCTTTGTCGTCGGCATTCTAAGCGCAGGCATGGGTGCTACAGCGCTCTTTGCGGGCAGCGCGGCAGGCGATATCACGGGTGCCATGATCGTTTCTTGCATCGTCGTCATCGTATTGGGCGTCGTCGAAATTGTGACCGCCGTCTTTGGCATCCGCGCGGCAAATAATCCCGCCAAGGCTGGCGTTGTCTGGATTTGGTCCATCGTCTGCCTAGCATGTTCGGTCATCAGTCTGCTTCTCTCCCTGCCCCTCTTGGGTGGGACCGGCTCAAGCATCCCCGATTTTACCGGCCTGATCGTCAGCATTATCTACTTTGTACTCGCCAACCGCGTCAAGAAAGAGGGCATGGACCGTTTGAGCTAAACCGCATCCGTGTCAATCGCTCAGCGACTCTGGTATATACGCCAATAAAAAGGGCCGATCGCGTAGCAACGCGGTCGGCCCTTTACGTTTGCCTAGATAAAACCCACCAAAATAAACCTGTCCCTTTTTTGGCGGGTTGTTAGCTGTGGCGGTACTCGGCGATGATGAAGTCGATATCGGTTTGGAGCGTGTCCAGGTTTGCCAGGCGCTCTTTGTCGGCAGGGCGCGTGCGATAGTAGTACGGCGTCATCTGGAACACCGCCTCGATATCGGCCTGGGTCTGAAGCGTAATATTCGCGGACACCCGCTGCGTTCCAACCAGCTTGAGCTCCGCTGTTTGTGGCAGCTTCTCATCGTTAAGGTACGGCGTGTCGTAGAGCACTTCCTTAAGCCCAAAGAGATGGCGGGCACCTGGCACCACGGTGTAGAGCGAGCCCTCGGGCGCCAGCACGCGGGCAAACTCGCGCTCGTTAAAGGGAGCAAAGAGCTCAGTCACCATATCGAAGGCGCCATCGGCCACGGGAATGTCCTTCATATTGGCCACGAAATAGGTCGCATCGCCGCGCTTGGCGGCCAGGCGCACCATCTCTTTGCCCAGGTCGAACCCGTAAACATCCATGCCCGGCACCGCGCCCATGGCGCTGGTGTAGTAGCCCTCGCCGCAGCAAATATCGAGCAGCGTCATGGGACCGTTCGCAGACGCGGCACGCCCAGACACCTGCTTGCGCACGAGCTCGACCATCGCATCGCGCAACGGCGCATAGTAACCGCGATTCAGAAAGTCACGACGACTGCGTGCCTGCGACTTGGGATCGCCCATGGAGTCGCCGCTCTTGGACGAACGTAGTAGATATAGATAGCCCTCGCGAGCTCGGTCAAACCGGTGTCCGCCCGCACATGCAGCACCGCGCTCGTCATCCACCAACGGCTCATGGCAAACGGGACACAACAACATGGCAACTCCTTAGCGCGGACAACACAACGCCCACCATTGTCGCACGCCTTCCCCACCTAGTCATTGGGGACGTTCTTGAATGACTAGTCGTTTAAGAACGTCCCCAATGACTAGTCGATTAGGAGTATCATCGTCTGCGCAAATAAGCACGAAATAGCATGTTAGAGATTGAGAGCGTATGGCCGATACCGTATCTAAGCACATCGACATGACCACCGGCTCGCTGTGGCGCAATATTCCCCTATTCGCCTTCCCCGTGGCCGCCACGAGCATCTTGGAGCAGCTGTCGAACCTCATCGCCACGGTCATCATCGGTAACTTCTCGGGCGACCAGGGAACCCTCGCCATGGCGGCGGTCGGCTCCAATGTTCCGCTTACCAGCCTTATGCTCAACCTGTTTATTGGCATGTCGCTTGGCTCCAACGTGGTCATCGCCAACGCTATCGGCCGCAACGATCAGAACATGGTCAAACGCGCCGTCCATACCTCGATTTTAATGGCGCTCGTGGGCTTTGTCGTCATCGCGCTGGGCGAGATCTTTGCCGAGCCCATGCTCGCCGCGCTCAACGTTCCCGCCGAAACCATGCCGCTCGCTTCGCTCTACCTGCGCGTCTTTTTGCTCAGCATGCCCTCAATCTTGCTTTACAACTTTGAGGCCGCGATCTTCCGCTCCGTCGGCATCACCCGCATGCCGCTGCAGGCGCTTGCCGTGTCCACCGTCCTCAACATTGGCCTGGATCTCATCTTTGTCCCTGTGCTCCACTGGGGTGTCGCGGGCGTCGCCATCGCCACCGCCATCGCCTACACCGTCAGCGCCGCCACGCTTTTTATCCGCCTGCTCAAGACCGACTCCGTCGTCCGTGTCACCCCGCGCGACTTGGCTATCGACCCCGTCGCCCTCAAGCGCATCGTTAAGATCGGCCTGCCCGCCGGCATCCAGAGCGCTGTCTTTGCCGTCGCCAACATCATCATCCAGTCTGCCATCAACAGCCTGGGCACCGAGGTCATGGCGGCATCGAGCGCCGCCATGAGCCTGGAGTACGTGTGCTACAACCTGCTCAACAGCTTTAGCCAGGCTTGCACCACCTTTGTGGGACAAAACCACGGTGCCCGCCAGATCGACCGCTGCACCAAGACGCTCAAGGTCTGCCTAGTCGAAGGCGGTATCGTCGCGCTCACCACAATTATCGTTATTGTCGGCCTGGGGCGCGAGATTTTGTCGCTGTTCAACAGCGATCCCAACATCGTCTCAATCGGCTATATCCGCGTGTGCTCAATCTTCCCGGCGTACGCCTTTAGCATGTTCTACGAAAACATGTCAGGCTACCTGCGCGGCTTTGGTATCTCGCTCACGCCCGCCCTCATCACCATGATCTGCGTCTGCGGCATCCGCTTCTATTGGGTGTTCTTCGTGTTCCCGCACTTCCGCACCTTTGCGAACATCATGATGGTCTACCCCATCAGCCTGGGCACCACGGCGTTCTTTATGGTCGTGGCGGTGCTACTCTGCCACCCGGCACGCACCTATCGCGCCACCCAAGCCAAAGCGACAGCCCGCTAAACACCGCACTCAACGCCACACCAGCCATTAATTGACAACATGCGAGCTCATATAGTCGATAAAGCGCCTCGTGGCGATGGGCATGGTGTCCCAGCTGCGCCAGGCGGCCACCACGTCGCGCGAGGGGGCGTGCACGATGGGACGTACGCGAATATCGGCCCGCATGCCCTCCACAGTACGGCGGTAGAGCATGCTCACGCCTAGGCCCTCCTCCACCATCGCCATGATGGTGTAGTCGTCGGTTACCTCGCTCGTCACGTGTGGCGACAGTCCATGCGCCGCAAATGCATCGAGCACCAGGCTCTGTTCGCCCTCATCCAGCAGCACAAACGGCTCGGACGCCAGATCGGCGAGCGTCACCTTTTCCTTTGCCGCCAGCGGATGCGCGGCCGGCAACAATGCCACCAACTCGTCGTGATAGACGACGCGCTTCTCGAGCCCAGCGGTAAATCCGCGTGCCGTAAAACAAAAATCAACCACGCCATCGTGCACCCATTGAGCGTTGCGCGTGTAATCGCCCTGCTTGAGGGTGAAGCGTACGCCCGGGTGCAGCGCACCAAAATCGCGGATCACGCGCGGCAGCACGGTACGACTCACGTTGGTAAACGTCGCGATGCGAATATCTGTCGACGAAAGCCCCAGCAGCTCCTGGCGCTTGCCCTCGAGCTCGGCCTCGGCGGTCACAATCTGGCGCAGGTACGGCAGATACTGCTTGCCGTCGCGCGTAAGCGATACACCCTGCTTGCCGCGCTCGATAAGCGTGGTGCCCAGCTCACGCTCGAGCGCCTTGACGGCCTGGCTCACCGCACTTTGCGTATAGCCCAGCTCGTCCGCCGCACGTTTCAGGCTGCCGCAATCGACCACCATACAAACAATCTGATACCGCGATGCCATCGTGCCTCCACATCGATGTAGCTGTAAAACGTTTTGCCAGGGCTTTTTCTACCAACATTAGTGTTTCTTAATCATACTGAAGATACATTCGCTTTACTACATCCACATCTGGGAGCAGAATCCTTTTTACGAAACCGTTCTGTAACAAAAGGAGTCCCATGGATCGCAAAAAAGCAATCGCGCTCTCATTTTCCGTTCCCGTCGCATGGGGCTTTTCGTACCCCCTCATGAAGATCGGCATGGACAGCATGAACGCCACGAGCATCGTTGCGCTGCGCTGCATCATCGCCTTTG
>DBFWDM010000258.1:0-7575 GCA_048484635.1 Collinsella sp. | reverse complement strand
TCACAAGCTGCTGACCAGCGAGAAGTCCGTTGAGCTCGTACGCTCGTTAGCGCGCGAGACGGTTGCAGGCGGACACGTAGACGACCCGCAGCTGCTCGA
This sequence comes from Collinsella sp., assembly GCA_048484635.1. GTDB lineage: Bacteria > Actinomycetota > Coriobacteriia > Coriobacteriales > Coriobacteriaceae > Collinsella. The sequence continues at coordinate 7,476 of DBFWDM010000258.1, read as the reverse complement.
CGAGATCCGTGTGCTCGGCCGCGACCAGCGCGAGGCAAGCGTCATCCCCACCGAGGAGGCCGAGGCCTGGACCAGGCTCACCTGCGAGGCCGATGCCGTGTGGCACAAGGCCAAGACGGCCAATGACTGGGCGAGCTTTGAGCCCTATGTGGATAGAATCGTCGCCCAACTTAAGCATCAGGCCGAGCTCATGGACCCCCAGCGCGACCCATACGACGTTTGGCTCGACCAGTACGAGCGCGGCCTTTCCGCAAAGAGCTTCGATGCGTTTTGCGATGAGGTCAAGGCGACGGTCGTGCCGCTCGTGCACGCCATCGGCGAGCGCGGCCAGCAGCCCGATGCCGACTTTTTGCACGCCCGCGTGCCCGAGGCCGCCCAGCGCGCCATGAGCTTCGACCTGATGAAGCTCGTCGGCCTGAACCTGGACGACACCACGCTTGCCTTTACCGAGCACCCGTTTAGCGAGGGCTTTGCCGTGGGTGACGCGCGCATCGCAACACACATCTACGAGGACGATTGCATCTCCAACGTCTACAGCATCATCCACGAGGCGGGGCACACCATGTACGAGCTGGGCGTCAATCCTGCCTATGCGCGCACCTGTCTTGAGGGTGGCACCTCCATGGGCATCCACGAGAGCCAGAGCCGCTTCTTTGAGAACACCGTGGGCCGCAGCCGTGCCTTTATGGGACCGCTGCTCGAGGTGCTGCGCCGCCACGCGCCCGAGGTCTACGGCAACGTGGACGAGGACACGCTCTACCGCGCCGTGAACATCGCTCAGCCGTCGCTGATCCGTACCGAGGCCGACGAGCTCACCTACCCGCTGCATATCATGGTGCGTTACGAGATTGAGCGCATGCTGTTTGCCGGCGAGGCCACGGCCAAGGACATCCCCGCGCTTTGGAATCGCTTTATGGACGAGTACCTGGGCATTCCCGTTCCCGACGACACACGCGGCTGCCTGCAAGATACGCACTGGAGCGGCGGCTCGTTTGGCTACTTCCCCACGTATGCGCTGGGTAGCGCCTACGATGCCATGTTTGTGCCGGCCATGTGCCGCGACGGCGTCGACCTCAATGGCGCCTGTGCGAGCGGCGATCTGGCGCCCGTCCGCGCCTGGCTGGGCGAGCACATTTGGCAGTGGGGCCGCGCCAAGGACGCGCCGGAACTCATCAAGGGCGCATGCGGCATGGCGTTCGATGCCCGCTACTACTGCAGCTACCTGCAGGACAAGTTCACCACGCTCTACGAGCTGTAAGGCATAACCGACACGTCAACGCAAAGGGGACGCCGCGGAACCAATCCGCGGCGCCCCCTTTCCACCTAGTTGTTTAAGAACGTCCCCAATGACTACCTTACAGAGCCTCGAGCGCGTTGGCGATGCGCTTCATGGCGGCATCGGCGGATGCTTGGTCGGGCGCCTCGGCCAGCACGCGGATAACCGACTCGGTTCCGCTCTTGCGTACGAGCACGCGGCCCTCGCCCGCCAGCGACGCCTCGGCCTCGGCGATGGCGTTCTGCACGCCCATGTTCTCGAGCGCGGCGTCCTTGTCCGCCAGGTGCATGGCCACCTGCGCCTGCGGCAGCAGCTTACACGGAGCCGTGAGCTGCGAGAGCGTCTCACGCTCGGCACGAATCACTTCCATCACGCGCAGCGAGGTCATAATGCCGTCGCCCGTGCGCTCGATATCGCCAAAGATCGTATGGCCCGTCTGCTCGCCACCCAGGCTGTAGCCGCCCTCGCGCATCTTGGCATACACGTGACGGTCGCCCACACTGCTGGTCACGGCGCTCAGACCGGCAAGCTCCAGCGACTTGACCAGGCCAAAGTTGCTGGCAATCGTCGGCACCACGGTACCGCCCGAGAGTCGCCCGTGCTTGTTCAGATACACGCCGCACACGTACAGGATCTGATCGCCGTCTACCACGCGACCGCGCTCGTCCACGGCCAGGCAGCGATCGGCATCGCCATCGTAGGCAAAGCCCACGTCCAGGCCCTGCTCCACCACATGGCGCTGCAGGCGCTCAATATGCGTAGAGCCGCAGTCGACATTGATGTTAAAGCCGTCGGGCGCGGCGTTGATCACGCGCACGTCGGCGCCCAGTGCGTCGAACACCGGCTTGGCCACCGAGGATGCCGAGCCGTTGGCGCAGTCGATACCGATCTTGACGCCCTGCAGCGAAAAGTTCGCGCTGGCGATGAGCGAGGCAATATAGCGGTTGCGGCCCTGCATGTAGTCCACCGTGGCGCCGATGTGGTTGCCCGTGGCCAACGGAACTTCGCTCTTGCCATCGATGTAGTCCTCGATGAGCTCCAGTACGTCCTCGTCCATCTTAAAACCGTCGCTATTGACGAGCTTAATGCCGTTATCGCAAAACGGGTTGTGGCTCGCGCTGATCATGATGCCGCAATCGAAGCAGCCCTCCACGGTCTGATGCGCCACGCCCGGCGTCGGGATCACGTGCAGCATATAGGCGTCCGCACCGCTCGCGACCAGACCGCTCACCAGCGCCGCCTCGAACATATAACTCGAGCGACGTGTGTCCTTGCCCACGATGACGCGCGCCTTAGCACTGCGGTTGGCGCCGTAATACCAGCCCACAAAACGGCCAATCTTATAAGCGTGCTCTACCGTCAGCCCAACGTTGGCCTCACCGCGAAAGCCGTCGGTGCCAAAGTACTTCATGCGCTCTCCTTACAAAATAGGGGCGGACAGATTGCCTGTCCGCCCCAAAATGGTACTCGATTATCTGCGCTACCAGAAAAACCCTACGCCGACGCGCTGTCGCGAGCCGCCTGGCATGTAGGAGTCTGACGCAGCGTAAGCGGCTTGTCCCCCGCCTCGGCCGACGTGGTCAGCGTATACGTGATCGTCGTCGTCTCGCCAGCATGCAGGTCAACGGTGCCCGAATAGAAGGGGATTCCATGCCACGTAGCGGCGCCAAGACCAAACTGCGTGCCCTCAACCGTAAGGTCACTGATGTTGCCGCCCGTCGGGGCAAACAACGAGACATTCAGGCGTTCGTCGTCACGCGCGGCATCGGGTGCGCTCGCCGCAACGTAGTCGGGCAGCTTGCCTGCCTCCTCCTGCGTCATGATGTTCGTCAGAGTAACGGTGATGCGATACGAGCACGTGCCGTCGCCGTTCTTGATGCCCTGGCCGATCTGCGTGTCGGCGTTCAGATACCAGTCGAGCTTGGAGAAGCTCAGGTTGTTAAAGTAAACGCCGGCAACAGGATCGGCACTCGGGTCATCCGGATCGGGCAGCGAAGCGTCAATGCCCGTCTCTTTGATGGCACTCTGCTCATCATCGTTTCTCATCCACGCGATCAGGCGGCCCTCTTCGGCACCGCGCTCAACGGCGCTGACAAGCTTCGTAACATCGACATCGCCGATACCGCCAAGGATCTTGTCGAAGGCAGCGCTGGCGACGGATGCAAAGATGCCGTCAGACTCCTCGACCGGATAGTTCCAATACACATCGTGCATGAGAACCTTCGCCGCGTTGGTACCGTCGACGACCGTACCATCAGGCAGCGAGACATTACCGACAAGGCCCAGCAGGTACTGCAAGAACACCGGATCGATGCCGACGACGCCATCAACGTCCTGCCCATACTGGGACTTCCACAGCGCGGCGACACGCTGCGAGTTGCGGGGCCAATCAGGCGAATAGGTATTGCCCGAGTTGTACAGGTTGCTGTGGTTGCCGAACAGCGCCTCATCCTCTTCGTCGACGCTCTCGACTGCCTCATCCTCGCTGAGTCCAATGCGGGGAACAAACTCGCCAATCGACATCTGACCGTCGGTGACCGAAATCAGGCCCTGCGAACCGCCAAAGCCGCCGCAGGCACGAATCTCGACGTTGTTCATGGCGTACACAAGGTAGTTACGCGTCTGGCCGTTGGCGCCGAGCATCTGGGGAAGGACGGGGGCGACCTTCTCCGCCGCGTCAACCGCACCGTTGAGGGTGGCAAAGCCGTCCTTGGCCTTATCGACCAGCTCCGTCACCTGGGAAATATGAGTATCGCCAATGCCCTGGACCTTCTCGTTGGCGCTCTTGAACACCTTGGAGCTATCGGAAAGCGAATCGGCAACGGCCTGTAGCGCGGACACGTTAATCATGCCGTCCTGGAACAGCTTGCCGGGCGTGGCCTGCGAGAGGTTATCGGCCATGGGAACCAGCGCGTTGCTCGAGACATCGGACAGGGCATCAATCATGGTGCGGGCTGCGTTGATGTCACTGCCATACACCGGGATAAACGAAGCCGCCGTCCACAGCGGGCTCGAGGTCTCCGCCTTCATGCTGTTGCAGAGCTCATCGATCTTCTTCGCGTCGTCAGGCAGCGTCGAAAAATCGCCCGACGTGACCTTGTCCTTAAGGCCACCGACGATCTCGACAGCCTCCTTCGCTTCACTCTTTACGGTCTTTGCCGAGTTAAGCAGCATAAAGCCGCTTGCGCCAAGCGCAACGAGAAGCACCGCGACCACAGCGGCAATAATGGCGCCGGTGTGACGCTTTTTGCGCTCGCCCTTGCGATGGCAATGACGGACCAGACCGTCAGAGGTCGAACTCGACGAAGCGTCGCTACCGTAGTTCAAACCAAAATCGTAATAATCTTCCTTGGAACCCGAGCCCGCAAACTCGGCACCGCTATCATCCAGGCGGGCGAACGTGCCAGTCTCGGAGGCGCCGGTGTAAATCGTGCCAAGGTCACCCGTAAGCCCCGCGCCACCGGCAGAGGGAGTATTGTTGGCGGCCTTGTCGGCATTAACGTTGCCGGCGGCATTCGCGGCGTTGGCAGCACCTGCGTTGTTCGCGGGTACCGAAGGAGCCCCGCTCGGCTGCGACGTGGAGGTTGCACCACCCGCAAAGACATTCCCTCTTGCACGGCCGGTCTTTTTTGCCTTTTGAGACTGCTCGTACAGAGCGGTAAACATCGCTGTCTCGCCCGGGGACACGCGCTTACCGGAACCGCCCTGTCCAGCGCCGCCCGGCGTGCCGGCCTTACCAGCCCCGTTCGGACGCGGCGGAACTGCAGGACGGCCGCTATCGCTGCCCTTAAAGTGATTACCAGCCATAAAGAAATCCTCGCAATTGAGTCGCAATGAAAAAGTCCATAACGTTACTAGTTTATGGCATTTTGAGCATCGACAGCTAAACTCCAGACACGGACATCAATTGGCGAAAATGCGGCACAACACCTTTTCCGTCTTGGCAGCGGCGCCAGCTACACCGTGAGGAACATCATCACGATGATCATGGCAAAGCCGATAAGGTCGGTCGGCAAAAACACCGTGCCCAGCATAACGGCGCTGGTGATGGTCGCCGAGACGGGCTCCACGGTTCCGATGAGACTCGCACGCACCGAGCCGATGTCCTTAACGCCCTGCATATAGAGCATGTAAGCAAAAAACGAGCCGATAACCACGAACACCGCGAGCGCCTCGACGCCGGCAGCGTCGAGTGCCGGCACATGCGCCCAGGGCTGCACGAAGACACATGAGATCACGCCCGCCGTGAGCATTGCCGAGCCCGTGACGATGGGGCTGCCGTATTCGGGCAGGATCTTGGCGGGAATCACCGCCATACACGCGGCGCTGACCGCACACATAAGACCTGCTGCCAGGCCAAGCGGCGAGATATTCAGGCTGGTGGGGTCGCCGCCGGTGGCGATTAAAAAGGTTCCACCCAGAGCCAGGCCAATGCCGATGACTTCGCGAGTACGCGGCATGCGGCGATCGATCACGCAGGTGTAGCCCATGATGATAACGAGCTGCAGGCACTGGAGCACCGTCGCGGTTCCGGCGTTCGTCAGGCGCACGGCCGAAAGATAGCAAAACTGGTTGAACAGCAGGCCAAAGGCGGTAAAGAGCAGCAGCTGCTTGCGATCGGCGGGTGTGGTCCAAAGCTTGACCAGGCGTGCGCGGTCGCGCGTGACAACCACAGCCATAAAGAGCAGGCCGGCGAGAATCTGACGCACGCTCATAAGCCACAGCGTATCGACATGGTAGGTATCGAACAAAAAACTCGCGCTGGTGCCCGAGAAGCCCCAAAACGAACCGCCCACCAGCGTAGCCAAGACGCCCGTGATCATCTTGCGCGTCGAAGCGCTGTTCAGGCGGTCGCGCCATGCGCGACGGGTGTTGCGGCTGAGCTCGTCGGTGCCCTCGGGCACATCAATGTTCGATATATCGGTCATCGGCACCGAAGCCCCTGCGCCTTCGACCTGCTCGACACACTCTTTGCTCATTCCACTCCCCCGAAACAGCCTGGAAACAATTCGGCTTACCTTACCACGGCGAAGTCACCAGCTGGAGGCTTGTCCGCTTATCGGTAGGACAATTCCGCAGGCGTCTTTCCATAGCTCGATACCGCAATGGCCTTGCATTATGCGACAGCCAAATCGCGGCAGCAGGCTCTTTTGAAATGGATGCGACAAAGCCCCCGAATTCCACAATGTAAGCGATTTTTAAAAATGTTCTTGCCACCGAGTTCAGGCTCCGTTATATTATCCCTTGCGCGCTTGCGCACCCTTGATCGGGCGTTTAGCTCAGGGGGAGAGCGCTTCCCTGACACGGAAGAGGTCAGAAGTTCAAATCTTCTAACGCCCACCAAATGTTCGCAGCTCAGAGGCTATGTCCTCTGGGCTGTTTTGTTTTATGTCGCCAAATCAGCTGGCAGCTCCAACCGCCCAAGCAACCACCCTGCCCATACACAAAACCGCGTCAGCGACCCAAGTGCCTATCCCGGCTGACTCCGCAGTCAATCAAAACCGCCCCAATAGTCACCGAGGCCGAGACCAACGCGTCTCGAACCCATCCGAGCCGCAACTTCTCGACAAAACGCCGCGATGTCTGCGCCCTGCGGTATCCTTGAGCCACTTACACCTGCAGCACCAAGGAGCCACCATGCGCACCGAGCTCGATGTCCCCTTTTCGCACAAAGAAGAAGCCAAGGCGCTGGGCGCCAAATGGGACCGGACCAAGAAGATCTGGTATGTACCCAGCGGCGTCAACCCCGAGCCCTTTGCCGAGTGGCTGCCCGGTGTTGACCGATCCGACCCCTCAGCGCCGTATATATATCTAGTACTGGGCAAGCGCGAGTGCTGGAAGTGTCACAAAGAGACCTCGGTCGCGGCCTTCGGCATTCCCTATCGAACCGATAACGACGAGAGCATCGCCATCGCGCACGCGCCCAACGAAGCCAGGTACATTGCCATCGACACGGCCAACGCCAACGCACTCGCCATCGTGCCCGCTCTTGGCTGCGTGCCGGGCGAGATCCGCGACTACCTTCATAAGCGCTGCGGCTACAAGCCCGTAGGCGCGCGAGCCTCCAAAGCCCCGTCGCTCGGCAACACGTGCACCAGTTGCGACGCGCTGCAAGGCAGCCGCTATCTGTTCGAGGAGCCCTCGTCCCCGTTTGCCCTCACTGCCATCAACAAGCTGCCGGCACTGGAGTTTATACGCGT